>DATFOT010000494.1:0-12769 GCA_035265265.1 Aestuariivirgaceae bacterium
CCTGCATCCAGCATGGATTTTAATATCGGCGGCTCATCGCCGGCCGCGCGCGCGCTGAGCGGGGCAAATGCGGAGGCTATCAGTCCAAGCGCGAAGCGGCGTGTGATCATGATCGTAACTCCTTTTCACTGACGTTGCGCCGGGCAAGAACCAAATGACCCCCGCCCAAATCGGCAGGTGCCAAGCTTTCGGCGCCCTCTTCATCTTGAAACATTTTTCCCCAACCATTTGCCTTCAATGATTTGCCGAGTTCTAACGCAGCAAAGTTCAGTCGCCTGTCGAGATCGGCGAAAGGCACTGCAGCGAGGAGGGCGCGCGTGTAGGGATGGACCGGGGCATTGAATAAGGTCTCGCGTGGAGCGAGTTCGACAATCCGACCTGCGTACATGACGGCGATGCGATCAGCCATGTAATCGACTACCGCGAGGTTGTGGGAGATGAAAAGATAGGTCAGGCCCAATTCCTTCTGTAGATCCTTCAGCAAGTTCAGAATCTGAGCTTGCACCGAAACATCCAGGGCAGATACTGGTTCGTCGCAAATCAGCAGCTCCGGTCTAAGAGCTAGGGCACGGGCTATGCTGATGCGTTGCCGCTGACCGCCGGAAAAGCTGTGAGGATAGCGGCTCATCAGACGGGGATCGAGGCCCACGGCCTGCATGAGTGTTTTTACCGTCTCATGCCGCGAAGCGGAATCACCACGGCCGTGAATCTCCAGGGGCTCGCTCAATATGTTTTGTACCGTCATGCGTGGCGACAGCGAGCTAAAGGGATCCTGAAACACCATTTGAATTCTGGCCCGCAGCGCCTGCAATTCCTGCCCCTCGGCATCGAGCACGGGGATGGGTCCGGAGCCAATGTCGAAAACGACTTTTCCCGTGTCGGGCGTGATGGCGCGCATGATGATCTTGCTGACGGTGGTTTTGCCGCAGCCACTTTCGCCCACCAAGCCGAGGCACTCCCCGCGGCGGATCTCGAAGCTTACATTGTCGACAGCGCGGACTGTCGTCGCAGCATCGCTGCCAAACCAGGTGGTCTTCCGGGTCGAGAATGTCTTCGTAAGATTGCGCACGGTCAACAGCGTATGACTGCCCGTTGTCATGGGCTTTTCGCTTTTCATGAGATCTCGGCTGGCGGTTACCGGAATCTCGCGCAGCGCCTTGAGCCGTTCTCCGGGCTTCATGTCGAAATGCGGCACGGCGGCCAACAGTCCCTTCAGGTAGGGATGCGACGGGCTGCGAAATATATGCTCAACGGTGCCGGCCTCCATGATCTCTCCGTGATAGATCACCGATACTTCGTCAGCGATATTAGCCACCACTCCGAGGTCATGGGTGATCAGCAGCATCGCCATGTTGAACCTGCTTTGCAGGTCGAGCAGCAGTTGAAGTATCTGTGCCTGGATGGTCACATCCAGTGCCGTCGTAGGCTCATCGGCCACGAGCAACGCCGGGTTGCAGATGAGGGCCATGGCGATCATCGCCCGCTGCCGCAGTCCTCCCGAGAGTTCAAAGGAATACATGTCGGCAGCATGCTTCGGATGGGGAAAACCCACGAGGCTCAACATTTCCTCGGTGCGCTTGCGTGCCTCGCTCTGCTTCATCTTCGATCTGATCAACAGAACTTCGTCGATTTGATTGCCGATGGTGTGCAGCGGCGAGAGAGAGGTCATCGGTTCCTGGAAAATCATTCCTATGCGAGCGCCGCGAAGCCTGCGGAATTGAATTCCGTCGCGCGGCAGTTGCGCCAGGTCGACCGTTTCCCCCTCGTTCTGAGGATCGGAAAATTGGATGCGGCCCTGGGTAATGCGTCCGGCGCGCGGAAGAATTCCCATGATCGCCTGTGCTATAACCGATTTCCCTGAACCGGATTCCCCAACCAGCGCCGTGACTTTGCCGGGAAGAATGCGAAAGCTGGCGCTTTTCACCGCCTGGATTGCTCCCCCATGCAGATCAAAGGAGATTCCAAGATCTTCAATGCGAAGAAGATCTCTTTCTGCTGCATGTGAGATCAAAATTGCCGCCCTCTCGAATTTTTTCTTGTCGCGCCGAATTGACCCAAGATTAGCCCAGGAGCTATCGGATGCCTAGACATTAGGCCGTCAGAACGGACATGATGTTTGCACCAGCACATCCTTGCAATTGGGGCTTCGCCGGAAGTCGTCGTAGTAAAGCGTCCAAACGTCGGGGTGGGGAGCACGGTAGGGGCCGAATTTGAAATACTGATATTTCCCGAGGCCTTTTTCCGCATGGCCAATGCGTCCCTTGATCGTCGCTATCCAGCTGGCATTTGCGAAAATCTCTATGTGGCCGGTGCCATCGGGCCCAGGCTTTGAGTAAATCGCGAAATCGATCCAGCCCGATTCAGGGGCTGGAAGATCGTTTCCCCGCTTCACAACGCGGATTTCACCGGTGCACGCGTTGAATCGCTTCCCATTCCCGTCCTTCCAGTCGCGCGAGATGGCCACCAGCGCACGCGTCTGATTGGTCTCGGGCCGAAGCCACACGGCAGTTTCACCTGCGGGGCAGTGCGCGAATTGCCCCTCTGGTCCGATACTGCGCGCAGAAACCAGATTGGTCTCGACGGTTGCAAAGATTTTGCCCTTGTTGAGTCGAAGGGCCAGAAACGGACTGAAATCGCCTGGAGTGCCGCTGATCTCACGTTTCCATTGAGCAATAATGTAGCGATGGTCATCCTGGGGAACCGGCTCTTCGAACTTAACGGCAAACCCGTACCAGACGCCCTGATCATAGCCTGCCCACTTTTCCGGCCGCTCCCAGATTTCTGCTCGTTCGCTGCAGTTCTCATCCGAAGCGGAACAAAGCGGCTTGACCGAAAGTTTCAGCGCTCTGGTGCCGCCGTGCGTCACCGCATTTTGAAACTCTACCGTTCCTGCCTGTTGTTCCTTATTCGGTTTGTAATAGAGCCCACCCTCTTCGCTGAAACCCGGCTCCTCGAACCCATCGACTAGCGCTTGTGGAGGAGCGGTGACCGCGTTTTTTCCCGCGAACAGCAACAGGGACAGAAAAGCCAAGACTGCCGCGCGGTAACGGCTCACGCTCCTGCTCCGAAGTGCTGTGCTTCGACGGTGGTCAATGCTTTAATCGCTGTCTTAATTCCAGGGCAAATCCAAGGGCTTGGGGGATCGTTGGGTATTTTGTCGTCGTCGTCAAGCTTGCTTGTAATAAACGAGGTCCGTACCTCCTGGCACGCGGCGCAGCGCTATGCCGAATGTCAGAAAGGAAAGGAAATTTGAATAGCGCCGACCGGGAACGGCGTAATATCCCGGCAGTAATCTTCCGAACTGCCAGGTTTTGACCAATGTTCTAAGACGTCGAAGCGGCAGCGGCCCCGTGAGGCTTTTTTCCAAGAGCTGTGGATGCACGGCACATTGCATGCCGCGCAGATCATAGCTTCGCAACTTGGCGATCTCGCCCGCCATTTCGTACTCGTAGCCCTCGATATCGATTTTGACGAACACTGGTCCTGCCGCCGCTTGCCCCATGATCTCCTCGATGGCAAGCCCCTTCGCCAGCACCGACGGACCCTCGCCAACATTAAGCGCGGTGGTTTCCGAGCTGCCGAAATCGCCAACAGCGTGAAGCCGTATATCAGGCCCTCTCGCAAGGGCGCCCGCGAGCACTTTGACCTTCGGATAGCTCGGCGAAAGCTGCCTCAGGATCGCAACGCAGTCCGGGTCGGGTTCCACCGCAATAACTGACTTGGCGACATGGCTCGCCCAAAAAGCTGTGACGCCGATCCACGCGCCGATATCGACATAATTAGTTTGCTCGTCGAGATTTTTGCCGAGCACCTGGAAGGTACGGGCTTCCCATTTTCCTGCGCGCAATTTGTCGTAGAACTTCCGATATCGGCGAAGCTCCGGCAGGCGGATCGTATGGCCGAAAACGTCGATTTCGACAGTTGGTACCTGTGGGGAAGTTAGCGGCATGGCATCGGTTGCAGGTCCTGGGCAGGATGGCGAATCTGCTGCTTCAAGCTTTCCGCCGCTTTGGCATAACCTCCACCCGCGCCGTCAATGAAATGCAGATGATCGCGCATGAGCACCGAGGGAACGAGACATGTCATAAGCGCCTGTCTTTGACGGTGAACCCCATAATAGGCTATTCCTTTTCGCCGTGCCTCCTCCAGCATGCTGGTAAGCTGTTCGATGGCTTCGCTGTTGGAGTCGAGAGTCAGTTTCAGACCGTCATCGAATTTGCGAAAGTCCGAATTGCGTGTCGTGTCAGCGCGATAAAGCTTCGGATCAAATCCGAAGAACTTCACATCGAATCGGAAAAGGAACCACCCGAAGAGATTGAAGACCATGAGTGCGGCATATCGAGTGACGAAGGATATTCTCGCGCGCGCTGCCCTTGCTTCGAGGCCAAGGCCTTTTGGAGGCCAGGCGAAACGCAGTCTGTTCGGGTGCACGGGGCTAGCCGTGCGGACTGGATCATCGATATAGCGGGTGATGCTGCCGATAAGCTTGGCAAAAGCGTCAGGAGCCGCGCTCGGCTGCGGCATCACGAGCAGCGAGACGATTTCCCCGCGTTCTGAGTCGATCGGTTCCCAGCGGCAGGACAGGCCGGAGAGATCGGGTCTGGTGCCGGTGGCTGCGCGCTCAACGAGATATCGCCCGGCTTTCATCTCCGTCTCGGCCCAGTTGATGCCGCCCCCGCTGAACATTGCATAGGCAAGTTCCGGAGCCACCGCAAATCTCGCGACGGTTACGTCATGTCCTGCGTTCCGAATCTCACGAAGCGGAACTATAGCCGCTCGAAGTGTCAGCCCCATTTCTTCCGCGGCCCAGGTCTGCACCGCCGCAGCAACCTCCCGAATAGCGCTTTCCAACCGTGCCGGCACGGCGAATGCAGCCCCATCCCCGCCGAAAACGAAGGGGAAATCGCGATGCCCAAGCCGGTTGATGACCGCTGAGATGATGCTGGCGCCCACCATATTGACGGCTTTGTACTGACCCCTTCCTATAGCACCGGTTGAGTCGACCACATCGGCAACGCCGATAATCCAATCGCTAGGCAACGAACGGTAATGGGTAGCCATCCCCACCTCGTTAAAATGAGTAAAGGCAGGAATTGTGGCGAAGAAACCTTCTGTCGATGTCTTCTGCACGATTAAACTCTCATGTCCCTCTGCGTCAGGATTGGGGGGCGGGGTTTCAATCCTCTGCTCGTGAATAGAGGAGCCCCCGTTGTCGATAGATGTCATTGAACCATGGCAAATGCCTTATCGATCTTCGCTTTGCCCCATTTTTTAACAGCTCCTGGAGGAACACCGACCTTTGCAATATCTGTTCCTTCACCTTTCCTGAGCCGCACCGTCTCGCCCGCAGCGGTAACGTTGAGTGAACCGCTTTTGACGAACACGCCGAACACACCGTTGATAGGACCCGCGAAAAACACCGTCCCGCGAACGGCGATCAATGCGAAGGGACTTTCAACTGTCAGTCCTTTCGGCAGGGAATTGAGAGGAGTCTCAATAAGAATTGCTCCACTGCCCAGCGAAAGTTCGCCCCCCGCGTCGGCGATGAACCTGTCGACCGTCACGGTCGTGTTGGCCCCAAGCCGCAACCTCGTCTTTTCCGCAAGCAGCACCGCGAGCCGCGAATCCTCGGCAGTTCTTAACCTATCCCCGAGGAAGACCGATGAGTTGAAATCGAGGTTGCGCCGTTGCTCGTTCAATTCCGCAAGGGCCTGGCCTCTCAGTTCTGCAACAATGCCTATGGTCGTTGGCCCCCCTGAGAGCGCCGTCATTGAGCAATACAGGCTGAAAAACACGATGCTGCATAAAAGGAAGCGGCGAGTCATCTCTTCACCTCCAGCAAACCATACGTTCCTGTCCAGGCCTCAGACAATTGCGGGAGTTTACCCGACGAATCGGTTATTTTGCATCTGAGCAGATTGCCGCCCGTTTGGACGTGTCCCTCGGTCGAATTGCAGCTTGATATGCCATATTGGCTCGGATCCTGTTTTTCAAAGTCGAGACCAGAGATATCGTCATGGAAGCTGAGTCCTACATTTATCACCTCTATTCGGCGTTGGCAGATAATTGGATAGGGGTTATGGCGGCCTTTGTTGTTGGTATCATCGTCGGCTGGTTGAGTTGTTCAGCGTCTTATCGCCAGCTTACGCGGCGATAGGATATTTTAGAGGCCAAAATGCCCCAAACAATTATTGAAGTGTTTCTGTGGATCCTGCTGGCTTTTTTTGTGGGATGTATCCTCGGTTATGTTCTGCGGTTGATCCTCCATAGGGCAGGGGAGGGCGTAGTCGAGGGCGACATCGAGCCAGCAGCTTCCTCCGCTGCAGGGAACGCAGAAGTCGAGAAGGAACAGCGTATAAGCCTTGCGGATGCAGATCCGCCGCAGACCTTTGCAGAAAAATCGCAGCCCCTTCACTCCGAAACCATGACAGCAGGGCATACGCCGGTTAATGAGCAAGCCGCGATTGCGCTCACCGAACCGCAGCCCGCCGAAGCAGCCTCAAAACCCTCTCAGCCGAAGGGAATTGCTTCCCCCCGGGGCGGTACACCTGATGAACTGCAGCAAATCTCAGGTGTCGGTCCTAAGATTGAACTCACACTTCACCGTCTCGGAATCTTCCACTTTGCTCAAATCGCAGGCTGGACGACAGAGGAGGCGCAATGGATTGATGACCACCTGAAATTCAAGGGCCGCATTGCTCGGGATGAATGGATTAAGCAAGCCAGGCAGCTTGCGGGCAGGGGGAATGAAAGCCCACGTCGCTCCAGTAATGATGTGGGGAAAAAATCGCCAAAGCCCAAGCCGGTGCCGCGAACGCGTCGCAGCTAGTTCGAGCTGTCGCAAAGTTCGGCGACGCCTAGCACTGCCGCGATGCTTTCAGGTTCATCGAGGAAAGGCACGTGGCCGCGACCGCTCACGGAAGCGGTGATCAGCCCTTTGTGAAGGGCGGCCATATCGCGAACCGTCGCTTCGCTCAATAGATCGGAAAATTCGCCTCGCAAAACTGCACAGGGTTTTTCGTTAAAGGCGCTGAATTCTGTCCAAAGCTCAGGATGGGCTTCCCGTGATAGCTGCTCGGGCGAGGGAAATGACAGCGCGAGAGCGGGATCATAGTCGCGTATGATTGTACCGGCCTGCTCCTTGAAGAGTCGCCGCGCAAAACAAAGCCAGTCGGAGTCCGTGAGGCCCGATATCTCGGGAGACCCTGCTCTGAGTTCCCTGGCAGCTTGCTCCCATGTCCGATATTCCACGTCTTGACGTATAACTCGCGCAATTCGCAGCAACCCTTCCGTTTCAAGTTGCGGACCAATATCGTTCAGGATCGCCCCCGCAATCCTGTCTCCCCGTATCTGCGCCATAAGCATGGCTATGATGCCGCCCCGCGACGTGCCGACCAGGCAGGCTTTGTCGATATGCAAATGATCCATCAGCGCCAGGCAATCTGCGAGCTCGTGGCGGGGCGTGTAGGTGGCGGGATGGGCATAGTGAGACCGGCCTCTTCCGCGATAGTCGAACGCGATGATCAGCCGGTGGCGCATTTTAGCGGCGAGAGGCTCAAAATCCTTTGAATTTCGGGTAAGCCCGGCGAGGCATAGCAAGGGTGTAAGGCCCGATTCCCGCCGGCCGCATTCGCGACCGAACAGTTCCAGACCATCAGGGGCCCTAAAGTGAAATTCGCGCCAGTCTACGCGCTCAGCGCAGGTCACAGACGGCAATCAGCGATGCCATTGAAGCAGCCTCAGTTCCGCAAGAAGCAGTCGACTGCTGCGCGAAATGCGTCACGTCGATTTTTTTGCCCGAACCCCGGAGAAGATCGGCTGTCATGCCTCGCATGGAAGCCGGTGCCAGCCTGGAGCGGTAGACATGGGTATTCTGCAGAACCTTCTGTACATAATACCGCGTTTCCGTGAACGGGATGGATTCCACCCAGTCGACCGGATCGACGCCCTCTGATCGCGGGTCGCCGTACCGTCGCATCCATTCGAGCGACCTGCGCGGGCCCGCATTATAGGCGACCAGCGAAAGTATATACGAACCTCTGAATTCCTTCACCAAATCTCCGAGATGGGCTGCGCCGAGCTTCGCGTTGTATTCGGGATTGGTAAGGAGTTTGGGATTGTATTTGACCTTGTACTGCCTGCTGATGAGCTTGGCGGTGCCGGGCATCAGTTGCATCAAGCCTCGCGCGCCGGCATGGCTGCCTGCTTGCGAATTGAACTCGCTCTCTTGACGGGTGACGCCATAAACGAGTGCTTTCTCGACCTGCGGACCCATAGCGGTGTAGGCCGGCATGGCACGCACGGGATATCCCCAATAATCGATGTCGACACCATAGCTGCCGGCGGCCTTGGCGAGTCTGACTGTCATGAAGGGGCCGCCGCTCTCCCACACAATCGATGCCGCTGCCGACATCTCCTTTTCAGTCTTGAACCGCTTGGCAATCGGCCACAGGAACAGGCCCATTTCGCCTTCGCGTCCTGCCCTAGCAAGAATTCTGAAGGCCTGAACAAGCTCGTCATTCGCTACCCGAGAATAAATTTCAGCCGACGGCTTGATTTCCTCCACTGGAATAGGCTGTTCACCGAGGCCAAGCGTCTCTCGGGCTAGCTGACCATAGAAGACGGTTTCATGCTTCGCTGCTTCGCTGAAAGCGGCGGTCGACAGCTCACGCTGTCCAAGAACGGCATAGGTCCGGCCCAGCCAATATTTGCACCGCGCCCTGTCGGTGCGGCTTGTGGTGATCGCGTCGAGCTTCTTGAAATGCTTGAGAGCTATGTTCGGGTCCTTCAGATGGCGCAGCGCGATCCAGCCTGCCAGGAATTCTCCTTCGACGGCATTGGGACCGGAGCTGAACCCGTGCCCCGCTGCCAATTTCTGTGCGGTCGGCCAGCTCTTTTTGTCACCGCGGCCGAGCAGGTCGCGAGCCACAAGCCGCCGCTCGGTCCAGACTTCCTCCGGCCCGTAAATCTTGGCGTGGTCCACCGGCATTTTCAGGAGAATTTGTGCCGCTTCCTTGTTCCTGTCTGCCTTGCGATAATAATGCGTCAGCGCATATTGCATCGCGGGTTCGGAGCGCATGGCGGGCGAAAGCTGGGCGATCGATTTTTTAGCGCCGGAATGGTTTCTGATGAGCAGCTGGGCCGTATTGGCACTCTGTTGGTGATCACGCGAGAGGAATTTCGCAACGCGGATGGCGGCATTGGATTCTTGTGCCGCAACCTTGACCCATAGCCGCCCCTTATGCGCGTCGGGTCCGAGCAGTGAGCCGAATTCCGAAAGCACCCGTCGTTCGAGCGCCGCATCGGACTCCAGCATCCGCCATCCCCGCGCAGCCCAGGAGCGCGCCTCCTCGCGATTGCCTGTTGCGAGCTTTGCCCTAGCCATGGCCAGCATGCCTTCCGCCGTTTCGGGCCCACTGGCACTGAAATAATCCACAACCTTTTGTGCGGCATGGTTATGGTTGAACAAGGAGTGCTCTGCTGCTTGGGCGAACGCCGGAACGCGCGGCCAGGCAGGATGCTTGGTTATGAACTCGGCAAGGCGCTCAAAGCCAGCAGTTTTGGCCGTATCCCTTAGATAGAGCCACTCAATCAAATTAATTGCCGCTGGATTTCCCGATTGTTCGGCAAGCCTCCTCGCCTCGGCGTAATTGCCCTTTGCTGCGAGTTCCGCGGCTCGGCTTGCCAGATCGCTTGTACGGCGCAGGACGGGCTTGCGCCCAAACGTTTCATCGACCTTCGGTTCCCGGTCGATTCTGGTTGCCGCCGTAGCGCTGTTGGATTGCACGGGTGCGATCTGCGACATTAGCAATATCGCTGCAGCGGCCGCGGTCACGGCCGCGAGACGATGTTTTTTGCTCATTTCCAAGTCGTCCCCGATTGTCGAAGTCCCGAGCAATCTGAAGTAATTAGCAATACCACAACCCCTGGAGGTCCCGCTGAGTGACTTTGGACATTAATTCGGCCACATGCAACCCCGTGCGTTGCCTTGCCGCCCCCCGGAGTTCCAGTTAATGTCTCAACAAGAACCCCTTCCTGGATCGATTAAGCTACCGCCGAGAAGGTTTCCAAATGGTTAGCGGGAGTGGAAAAACCTGTGCAAATCAAGGGCTCCATCACGGCTCTGATTACTCCGATGGCCGACGGCCATGTGGATGAGAAAGCATTCCGGCAGCTGATTGATTGGCAGATACGGGAGGGCACTTCCGGAATTGTGCCGGTGGGAACCACAGGAGAATCGCCCACCCTTACTGAAAACGAGCACAAGCTGATCATCGAGATCGCCGTCGAGCAATCCGATGGAAGGGTACCGGTCATTGCCGGGACTGGTTCCAACAGCACGCAGGAGGCCCTTTGCTACACGCGCCACGCCAAGGATGCCGGTGCGGATGCAGCACTTATCGTCGTTCCCTATTACAACAAGCCCACCCAAGAGGGCATTTACGCGCACTTCAGATCAATTGCTGATGACATCGACATACCAATCCTCGTTTACAACGTTCCCGGACGCACGGTGGCGAGCATCACGCCGGAAACCTTGGCGAGGCTGGCCCGCGACTGTCCGAACATTCTCGGCACTAAAGATGCAACGGCAGACCTCACCCGCCCCTCGAAACAGCGCCTTCTCAGCGGTCATGCCTTCATCCAGCTTTCCGGAGAGGACGGAACGGCCCTGGGCTTCAACGCCCATGGGGGCACCGGGTGCATTTCAGTTACGGCCAATGTGGCGCCCAGGCTCTGTGCCGAGTTCCAAAACGCCACCCTGACAGGGGACTATAATAGGGCGATGCAGCTCCAGGACCGTCTAATGCCGCTTCATCTGGCGTTATTCATAGAGACCAGTCCATCACCGGTGAAATATGCGGCAAGTCTGCTCGGCCTCTGCCGACCCGATGTGCGCCTGCCTTTGGTCGAGCCAGGCGAAGTCTGCAAGCAGCAGGTACGCGAAGCCATGGTGCATGCCGGTCTCCTGAACTGAAACAGCCATGGTTCGAGAACCATTTTCCGCTCGGCAGGGGCCGGCCCGGCCCAAACCCGGCCGCACCGATGAAAAGCAGCGAAAGCTCATTGCCGACAACAGGCGAGCGCGTTTCGATTACGAAATTATCGATACATATGAGGCGGGAATCCAGCTGCAGGGACCTGAAGTGAAATCCTTGCGCGCGGGACGCAGTAGCTTGAGCGACTCTTATGCCACAGTGGAACGTGGCGAGCTCTTTTTGATCAACGCCTATATTCCCGAATATCGCGAAGCGAACCGCTTCAATCACGAAACCCGGCGTCCGCGAAAGCTGCTTTTGCATCGCAGAGAAATAGAAAAGCTCGCTAACGCCGTCCAGCGGGAAGGGCTTACGATCGTTCCACTGAAGCTATTCTTCAACCCCCGCGGCCGCGCCAAAGTCGATCTGGCGCTCGCCCGCGGCAAGCGGGCACACGACAAGCGCGAGGCCCAGAAAGAACGTTCCTGGCAGCGAGACCGCCAGAGGCTGCTTCGCGATCGCGGCTAGCCGGCAACTCTGAATATCGCAAAGCCATCGTGTCCTTTCACGCCGACCGTTTGCAGGGCAGTGCCTGTGACACGGGGTTCTGCTGCCGCTATTTCGAAAAATCGCCGGATACCCTGAATGCCTGCCTCCTGGGCTTGGGGATCGATAACGGCTCCGTCTCGCACGACATTGTCCACCACGATCACGCTTCCATGGTGGGAAAGTCTCAGGCACCAGGCGAAATATTCTGGGGTATTCTTCTTGTCGGCGTCGATGAAGAACAAATCGAATGGTGCATCGTTTTCTGCGGCAAGTTTTGGCAAAGAGTCCAAAGCCCGCCCAAGACGCACCTCGACTGCATGGGCGAGGGTTGCGCGTGCAATATTGGAACGCGCCACTTCCGCATGCTTCGGATCAGACTCCAGCGTAATGAGCGTGCCTTGCGGCCGCAGCCCTCGCCCGAGCCAAATCGTGCTGTAGCCCGCGAGTGTTCCGATCTCCAAGATTCTATTCGCGCCCACCATTTGCGCCAGCAGCATGAGCAGCTTCCCTTGCTGCGGCGAGACTTGGATGGCCGGCAGACCTGCCCGGTCAGCGGCCGCCAATGCGTGCTCGAGAATCGGATCCGACGGGATCACGGCCTTGCTCAGATAGCGGTCGATGTCGGCCCAGTTTGTTCCCATCCGCACGATCGCTCCCGAACAGCTGCAATCGATTCAAAAACACCCCGAAACATTTCAGCGGTCAATCGACCCGTATTGGTGTTGTAACGCGAGCAGTGATAGCTGTCGAATAGAAGATAATTGCCGATTTCATACATTCCGCCATGGCGGAACACATAATGCGAAGGCTTGCCGGGTCCCAGGGCGCGCACGACGGCAACATGTGCCACCAGACCGAGGGCCAGAATGAATCTAAGGCGCGGAAGAGCGGCAATTTGTGCCTTCAGGAATTGGTTGCAGGTTCGCACCTCGATCGGCAGCGGCCGATTTTCGGGCGGCACGCAGCGTACCGCATTTGTTATCATTGCACCCGTCAGCCGCAACGCGTCGTCGGGCCTTTCGAGATATTCACCCTGGGCAAATCCGAACGCTAGCAGAGTGGAATAGAGCAGCACGCCCGCGTAATCACCCGTGAAGGGACGCCCGGTTCGATTGGCGCCTCGTAAACCAGGCGCAAGACCCACGACCAGCAATTTCGCATCCGGATCGCCGAAAGACGGGACAGGAGCATTGAACCACGTCGGATTGACCTGCCGCTGCAGTTGTCTGAACTCTGCGAGT
>DATFOT010000495.1:0-3145 GCA_035265265.1 Aestuariivirgaceae bacterium
CCTGCGCAGGCGATGAGCTCGATGCCTTTGGACTGGAGCTGTTCTTGCAGGCTGGCCTCGAATGCCTCCCGTCCGGCACATGCCTTGGGGTCGATGCACATCGCCTCGACTCCCTGCGCCTGCGCCGTCTCGAGCCCTGCCGCATCCGGCCGGTCTGAGATGACGGTGGCAACCTCCGCCGGATAATCCTTTTCCGCGGCAGCGCGGATCAGCGCTTCCATGTTCGAGCCGCGGCCCGAAATAAGAACACCGACACGCTGGCGTCTCATTCTTTGCGGCCGACCCTGCCGCTGAATCTCACCTGTGGCTCGCCCGCCAGGCATGCCTCGATCCAGCCGAGCTGGACGACCTTCTCGCCTTGCGCTTCAAGGTCGCGCGCCACCCGGCCGCTCTCCGCCGCGCGCACGACCGCGATCATGCCGATCCCGCAATTGAAGGTGCGCAGCATCTCGGCCTCGCTGACTTTGCCACGCTCCATCAGCCAGCCGAAGACCGGCGGAAGGGGCATGGCCGCGAGTTCGATATGCGCCGCCCGTTCGCGCGGCAGAATTCGGGGAATGTTTTCGGTGAGCCCGCCGCCGGTGATATGGGCAAGCGCCAGCACGCCGCCGCCGCGCAGCACGTGCAGCAGCGGCTTCGCATAGATGCGTGTCGGGGTCAGGAGCGCCTGGCCGAGGCTCTGGCCAGTGGCGAACGGCGCCGGCGCCGAATAACTCGCACCGGCCGTCGCGACGATCCGCCTGATTAGAGAAAAGCCGTTGGAATGAGCACCGGAAGACGCCAGCCCCAATATCGCGTCGCCCTCTGCGATATCGCGGCGCGGCAGCACGTTCTGACGCTCGACCGCTCCGACCGCGAAGCCGGCGAGATCATAATCGCCTGCCTGATAGAGCCCCGGCATCTCCGCCGTCTCGCCGCCGATCAGGGCGCAGCCCGCCTGCATGCATCCGGCCGCTATGCCGGAGACGACCGCCTTGGCCGTTGGGAGATCGAGCTTGTCGCACGCGAAGTAATCGAGAAAGAACAGGGGCTCTGCCCCCTGCACGACAAGGTCGTTGACCGACATGGCCACGAGATCGATCCCGATCGTGTCATGCATGCCTGCCTCGATGGCAATTTTGAGCTTGGTGCCAACCCCGTCATTGGCTGCAACCAGTACAGGATCGCTATATCCGCAGGCTTTGAGGTCGAACAATGCGCCGAATCCGCCAAGGGCGCTGTCGCTGCCCGGCCTCGCCGTCGCTCGAGCCAGCGGCTTGATTGCCTCGACAAAGGCATTCCCGGCGGCGACATCGACGCCTGCCTTCCCGTAGGACATGCCGTTTTCCTCATCTTGTCGGACTTTCGCCATGTCGCTAGTTTGGCTCTCGAGCTGAGGCCGCCTGATCGCTTGACAGACCCGTCATGCACACGGGATCACGGCAATGCGGCTTGCTGTCGGCGGAATCGGGTTTCTTCGACTATAGGTTCAACGTCACTAACCGGGAGACGCGCGTAGTGCAAGACTTGTTGAAACCCCTTCAGGCGGTGGCCCGATCCCTCCTCATCGCATTCATATGCCTTGTCGTCGCTTCCTCCGCCGGTTTTGGCCGCGAGAGCACACTATATACGGTATCCAACGTCGAGGTCGACGTAACCGCCAAGGATGCCTCGACAGCCAAACTCAAGGCGATTTCCGAGGCGCAGGTCAAGGCCTTCCGCGTCCTGGCAGAGCGACTCGGCGGACCGGAAGCTGTGACTGCGGTGGAATATCTCGATGCTGCCGAGATAGGCCGCATGATGTCGAGCCTTTCGATCCAGAGCGAAAAATCCGGACCCGGCCGTTACATCGGCAAGCTCTCCATAGCCTTTCTCCCCGACAAGGTCAGGCATGCCTTCGCCCAATTCGGCGTGAGTTACTCCGAGGAGCGTGCGCCGCGAATTGTCATCCTGCCGGTCTGGAACGGGCCTGAGGGCCCGGTGGCATGGGAGGACAACGCCTGGCGCAAGGCGTGGCTGTCGCTGAACACCGAAAACGATCTCGTTCCAGTCATGGTGCCCCTGGGTGATCTTGACGATAGCGAAACCATCACGCCAGAACAGGCGTTGCGCGGCGACGCCGTGAAGCTCGAATCCCTGAAGCTCAGATACGAGGCCGAGGCGGTTCTGGTCGCCATCGCCGAGCCCAACGGAGAGACCGCTATTCGCGCAGTGATGAGCGGCGCATCGCCCTTGGGAACAGTCGCGTTCGACAAGGTCTTTGATGGAGCCGAAGGCGGGCTGGACGCCGCGGCGGCGATGGCGGCTCAGCGCTTCGTCGCCCTGTTGAACGAAAAATGGAAAGCCGCTAGCGCCGGCAGCCCGCAGCAGGCGGCGCCGATCCAGACGGTCGCGGTGACGGTGCCTTTCCGCTCGTTGGGCCAGTGGAACGCCATTAGGGCGCAGCTGCTCTCGGTTCAGGGTGTGGCGCAGGTCGATGTGACCACAATTGCCTCCGGCGGGGCCAGGATCAGGCTTGGCTTCACCAGCGACTTCGGCGAGCTTAAGCAGTCGCTGGCGGTCGTCGGCATGAAGCTTATAGATATAAAGGGGGCCTGGGTGCTGCAGCCGCTCTAGGCTGCACGCGGGGAGCGGTGTCTTTGATCAATCTGCCGAATGCCATTACCATCGCCAGGATCCTGGCAGTGCCGCTGATGATCTGGCTGATCGTCTCCGGCGACTATCTGGCGGCGTTTTGGATATTCGTGCTCGCCGGCATCAGCGACGGCGTCGATGGTTTTATCGCCAAGCGCTTTGGCCTGCAAACCGAGCTCGGCGCATATCTCGATCCCTTGGCCGACAAGCTCCTCCTCGTCAGCATTTTCGTATCGCTCGGCATGCTGCGAGTGCTGCCGCCCTGGGTGGTGATCCTTGTCGTCAGCCGCGATATCCTGATCGTCGGGGGCGTTCTCCTGTCGAAAATGATCAATCAGCCCGTCCGCGTTCAACCGATGTTCCTGAGCAAGCTCAATACCGCGGCGCAGATCGCTTTGGCGGGCATTGTTCTGGCCGTGCTCGGCTTC
This sequence comes from Aestuariivirgaceae bacterium, assembly GCA_035265265.1. Lineage (GTDB taxonomy): Bacteria > Pseudomonadota > Alphaproteobacteria > Rhizobiales > Aestuariivirgaceae > DATBLQ01. Next base: position 3,042 of record DATFOT010000495.1, read on the forward strand.
GATTTGCAGAGAAACGGCATTGTTCTTTTCGGCAGCGCTCTCGTCGCGGCGCTGACCATCGCCTCGGGTGCGCAATACGTATTGCAGTGGATCCGGCATATGGC
>DATFOT010000496.1:0-3310 GCA_035265265.1 Aestuariivirgaceae bacterium
TCTCTCTGACCGGGTCGCCGTGATGACCAATCGGCCGGGGAGCATCAAGAGCATCGTCGAAATCGACCTGCCGCGGCCCCGGCACTATGAACTCCTGTCCTCTGCCGAGTTCAGGCAGTTGCAGCGCCAAATCCTCGACGATATTCGCAGTGAATCCATCGCTGCAGCCGGTCTGGGCAAAGCTTTGGCGTGACGGTGAAATTTTGCCTAAATGAAAAACCTATTCGAACAAGTCGTCCAGTTTCGATTCTGCACCGGCCATTTGTGCGTCCATCATGCAGGCTACCAAATCCTCTCCGGCAGCTTGCTCCAATTCGGCTTTGGTCAAGCCCTTTTCGCTTGCCTCTTCCACGCAACGGGCTGCCAGTTGCACAGCGGTTTTCTTGTCCGGGTAGGCATTTTCGGGAACATTCTTCGCAACCCATTCGTCGAGGAAAGCCTTGGCAGTTTGGATACTCATTTGCCTCTCCGATCGGCGCAGGTGGTCTTACCCTCTAGCGACAATCCGTCAATTTGATGATTGCTCATAGGTCACCAATTCAGATGTTGAACCAAGCGTTTGCACGGTTTGGTTCGCCTTCCATGCCATGCTACAAGCCCGGAAGGGAACTCGGGCGCTCAAGCAACGTTCCCCAACCAATGGGCCCGCAGCTCACTCTCTTTTCCCTCGATGACGCCGGGGTGCCACAGGGGCTCCGCTATCAACCGGATTTCATTTCGGCTGCCGACGAGCGGGACCTCATCGAGCGCATCCAGGCATTGCCTCTGGCACCCTTTCAATTCGGAGCCTTCGAAGGAAAACGGCGGGTCGCCTCCTTCGGCTGGCGATATGATTATTCGCAACAGAAGCTCGAAAAGGCCGAGGATCTGCCGGCTTGGCTCGAACCCTTCATTGCGCGGATTGCATCCTTTGGCGAATTGCCCGCGTCCTCCATTCGGCAAGTGCTCTGTACGGAATATGACGTCGGCGTGAGTATCGGCTGGCACCGCGACAAGCCGCATTTTGCCGAGGTGTTCGGGCTTTCGCTCGCATCGGCCTGCAAATTTCGGTTCCGGCGAAAGGCGGGGGCGAAGTGGGAGCGGTTCACGCTCGATGCGCAACCCCGTTCCCTCTACATGATGTCCGGGCCGGCGCGGCAGGTTTGGGAGCACAGCATACCGCCCGTCGAACAGCCGCGCTATTCGATCACATTTCGAACCATGGCCACCACGCCTTATAGCGGCAAACCGGCTTGAAGCGACAGAGGCGCCTGATGCCACCATTGGAAACCGTCAAAAAATTTGCCGAGAGGCTGACCGGCTGGGCGAAGCCGTCGATGAGCGAAGCTGCCGGGCTGGTGAGCGAGAGCAAACCCCGGACGCTGCGTTTCAGAGACGACGGTGTTATTCCAAACCACCCGCTTTGGCCGCTCATCCTCTACCGCGGTGCGGTGCGCCTGCCGGCGGAATTCGATGCAGCCGCTATCATGGAAGTCTTGTTCGAAAGCAACGGCTGGGGCGATTCTTGGCGCAACGGGATTTATGATTATGTGCATTATCATTCGCAAATACACGAGGTGCTTGGCATAGCGCGCGGTACGGCGAAGGTGCAGTTCGGCGGCAATCGCGGCCGGGCTGTCACTCTCAAAGCGGGCGATGTCGCGATCCTGCCGGCAGGCACGGGGCACCAGAAAATTTCCGCCAGCGAGGACTTCCTCGTGGTGGGCGCCTATCCGCCTTCAGGCACTTACGATCTGTGCACCAGCAGCGAGGATCATGTGCGCGCCGTGAAAACGATTTCGAAAGTTGGAAGACCGCGCAAGGATCCGGTGCTCGGGGGCAGGGGTCCGCTCCTTACAGTTTGGAAGCCGGCACGGGCAAGCTGAAAGCCGCGCTTTGGGGCAGTGGCAAAAACACAACAAAAGAGAATTCACAAGGCCCCTTTTGCGGTGCTTAAGGGCCTGATCCTACAATGGATTAGGTTGGCCGCCGCCGGTTTCACAATTGTTGACTGCGGAATAGCTATGATCGATTCTGATGCGAGTCGAGAGGGGAAGACAATGAACGACAAACCAGAGCGTGGAGACAACAACACCATTGCCATAGAGAACCGGCGTAGATGGCTCATTCGGCTGGCCGCAGGAGTCGGGCTCTTGCCGCTGCTTGCGGCGTGCGATTTATTCGACGACGACGATGATGATGACGATCCGAAAAAACCTTCAGATCTGCGGTTGAAGGAGAATGTCATCCGTGTCGGAACGACCAGGCACGGTTTGCCCTTCTACACATTCAATTATGTCGGGAAGCCGGAGCGCTATGCCGGCCTCATAGCCCAGGATGTTCTCTCGATCGTGCCGGAAGCGGTGAGCATTGCCGATGACGGCTTCTACCGCGTCGATTATCAGAGGCTGCAGATAAGGATGCTGCGCCTGAAATGAGTTGAGGCATTCAGTTTCGCCGCCGAAAGGACCTGCACTCCGGGCATTCATTCTGGGTGCTCCGACGCCTCTCGCCGGGGGGCTTACGCAGGAATGGCTGCGTGCCGGGAACAGGGTCGCTGCCATTTACTGCGCGCAGCGCGGGAGTCCACCTCGCCGGCTGCGAAAAGACGCTCGGCTGGGCCGTTACTGCCCGCAGCTCTCGCTCAGCGCTATCGCCTCACACTACGGTACGGAGTTGAAATTCATCAGCACTGCTGAGACCTGGGACGAGTTGGAAAGGGAGATCGAGCGTCAGGATCCCGATATCATCTTGAGCCTGATGTTCATGGCGCGCATCCCGGCCAGGATCATCGCCGCGGCGCGAGGCAAGCTTCTCAACATCCACCCGGCGCTGCTGCCGGCTTACCCTGGACTGAATTCGCTGTCTTCGATGCAGTATGACGGCACGGCTGCCGAACATGCGGGCCTCACGCTCCATGTCGTTACCGAAAAATTCGACGCGGGACCGATCGTCGCCCAAGTGGCCGTGCCTCCGCCGGAACCGGGAAATTTCGCAGATCATGTCCATGCGCTTATTTCAGCAGGTGAAGTACTGGTACAGGCCGTGCCCGCCTATCTTGCCGGGCGGCTCAAACCTGTGCCGCAGGATTTAGGTGCTCGGCAGCGGCGGTCCTATGCGCTCTCTGAGATGGTTATCAGGCCCTCGCAAGTCGCTGCCGATATCATGCGCATCTTCCGAACGGCCGGGCCGCTTCACAAGCTCGCCATCGAGGGACTCTTGCCATCGGTAAAAGCGGACGGGTTCCTGTGCCGCCTCGGTCCTCCCCAATCGCAGCCGCCTCGAGCACGCTGGCGATCTATCGAGCTGGACCTGGCCGATTGTCGCGTGC
>DATFOT010000497.1:0-9168 GCA_035265265.1 Aestuariivirgaceae bacterium
ATAGCCGGGGCCCATGCGAAAGGCCGAGCCCATTTCAAGGGAGCGGGAGGCAAGTGCAAAGGCTGCACCGATGACCAAAAATATGGCGCCTGATGCAGCGTCGCGTCGGTTCAGATTTTCCATTTCCCACCCCGCCAAGAAGAAGACCCGTGCCGGGCAGCGGCACGGGTCCGGCATCAATCGGCGAACTGGCCCGCGGCCGTGATGATCGGCCGCCAGCGCTCTATCTCGTCGGCGAGCTTTTTCTTGAGCGCCTCAGGCGTTGCCTGATCTTCGGGAACGGGAGCGGTGCCGAGCTCGGCGAGGCGGCTGACGACGTTCTCGTCCTTCAGCGCCTTCTTGAGCGCGGTAGAAAGACGATCAACAATTTCCCGGGGCGTGCCCTTGGGCGCGTAGAGGCCGTGCCAGACGGTGACCTCGACGCCCGGAAGCCCTGCCTCGGCGGCGGTCGGCACGTCGGGCAAATTGGGCAGGCGCGCCTTGGTGGTGCTGGCAAAGGCCTTGATCTCGCCCGCCTTGATCTGATTGGTGGTGTTGGTCGACTGGTCGCACATGAAATCGACCTGGCCGCCGATGAGATCGGTCATGGCAGGGCCGGTGCCCTTATAGGGCACGGTTGTCAGCGGCGTGCCGATTTCGCTCATGAACAGCATGCCGCAGAGATGCGAGGCCGCCCCGATGCCGGCGTTGGCATAGGTAACCTTGTCCTTGTTCGCCTTGACATAGTCGATCAGTCCCTTGAGATCATTGGGCTCGAGATCCTTGCGCCCGACGATCACCATGGGCACATCGGTGACTAGGCCAATATATTCGAAACCCTCGAGCGCGTTGAAGGGAAGCTTGCGGTACAGCGTGGCAGAGGTCGCCATGCCGATATGGTGGAGAAGGACGGTGTAGCCGTCCGGCTCGGCCTTGGCGACGCGGGCTGCGCCGAGCGTGCCACCGGCGCCGCCGACGTTCTCGACGATGATCTGCTGTCCGAGATCCTTGCTCATCGCCTCGGCCACAAGCCGCGCCACGGTGTCGGTGGGTCCGCCGGCGGAAAATGGAACGACCATGGCAATGGTGCGGTCGGGATAGGTTTGGGCGTCGGCCATGGACGGCGCGAGCGCAAGCAGAATGGCAAAAAGAAATGCGCGCATGTTTCCTCCGAAAAGTTTTGTTCCGCACCGGCGCCCCCTATCCACGCGCGCGGCCGGATCATGCCAGCAGACGACATTTCGCCGCTCCCGTCAATTCGGGGGCAAGGCGCCGTCACATCCTTCTCCCGAGACCGGGAACTAAGCCTCGACTTTTTCGGCAGGCGTGGTTCCCACTTCATCCTCGCCGAGATTTTCCGCGAGCTTGCGCCTGGCGGCGTCGGCCTCGCGCTGTCGCGTCCACATGGCGTGGTAGATACCCTTTTTCGTCAGGAGTGCTTCGTGTTTGCCGCGCTCGGCGATGCGGCCACCCTCGAGCACGATGATCTCGTCGGCCTCGACGACAGTCGAGAGGCGGTGGGCGATGACGATCGTGGTCCTATTGCGGGAAACCTGCTTCAACGCTTTCTGAATATCCTGCTCCGTGCGGCTGTCGAGAGCGGAAGTCGCCTCATCAAGGATGAGGATCGGGGGACTTTTGAGGATCGTGCGGGCGATCGAGACGCGTTGCTTCTCGCCGCCCGACAGCTTCAGCCCGCGCTCGCCCACCATCGTCTGATAGCCATTGGGAAGCGTCGTTACGAACTCATGGATTTGCGCGAGCTTGGCTGCCTCAAACACCTCCTCGTCGCTGGCATCGGGCCGGCCATAGCGAATGTTGTAAAGGATCGTGTCGTTGAACAGGACCGTGTCCTGGGGAACCATGCCGACGGCGGCACGCAGGGACTTCTGGGTCACCGATGTTATGTCCTGGCCGTCGATCTCGATCCTGCCGCCGGTCGGCTCATAAAAACGGTACAGCAGGCGCGATATGGTCGACTTGCCGGCGCCCGAGGACCCGACGATCGCGACCGTATTGCCCGGCGGAACGGCAAGGGAGAGCTTCTTGAGAATCGGGCGCCGGCGATCGTACGCAAAATCGACGCCATCGAAAATGATCTCGCCTTTGCTAACGCGGAGCTCGCTTGCGCCTTGAGCATCCTTGATCTCGGTGTCGACGGCGAGAAGGTCGAACATCTGCTCGATGTCGATGAGGCCCTGCTTGATGTCGCGGTAGACCGATCCCAGAAAATTGAGCGGCATGTAGAGCTGGATCATGAGCGCATTGACCATGACGAAATCACCGACGCTCGCGCGGCCATGGGTGACGTCGACCGCCGCCATGATCATGATTACGCCGAGGCCCAGCGTAAACGCGACGGCTTGGCCGGCGTTGAGAATCGCGAGCGATATCCAGGTCCTCACGGCAGCCTTCTCGTAACGGGCCAGGGAGCGGTCGAAGCGCTGCGCCTCGTGCTCCTCATTGCCGAAATATTTCACCGTCTCGAAATTCAAGAGGCTGTCGATCGCCTTGGTGTTGGCGTCGGTATCGGCATCGTTCATGACGCGGCGCAAATTGATACGCCATTCGGTCGCCCAATAGGTGAAGCCCGTATAGAGAAGAATGGTGAGAAGAATCACCAGCGCATAAATCGGGCCGAAGTTCCACCAGAGAATTCCGGCGACGAAGGCGATCTCGATGATCGTCGGGAACGTGTTGAACAATGAGTAGCGCAGGATGGTGTCGATGCCCTTGGTGCCGCGTTCGATAATGCGCGACAGGCCGCCGGTACGCCGCTCGAGATGAAACCGCAGCGACAGCGCGTGGAGATGGCGAAAGGTTTGTATGGCGAGCCGGCGGACGGCACTCTGGCCGACCTTGGCAAACAGCGCATCGCGAAGCTGAGCGAAGACGACCATCATGATGCGGCCGACGCCATAGGCAACGACCATGGCGATGGGTCCCGCAACAAGAAGCACGGCCGCCGCCTCGGCGCTTTCCTTCGGCTGGGCGCCGGTCAGCGCATCGACCGCATATTTGTAAGCGAACGGCGTCAGAACGGTGATGACCTTTGCAAGAACGAGGCAAAGGAGCGCAAGCACGACCCGGAGCTTGAGATCGAAACGGCCGGCAGGCCATAGATATGGAAGCACCGCCTTAAGAATAGCTATCTGTTCGCCTTCGCCGCGCGGCGCGGCTCCGGGCTGCAGGCTCAATCGTTTCATTTCTCACAACCGAAAACCCGTGGGCGGCGACGGGTGCGCGACCACGGGCAAGAGTTCAGGACTATTCCGCTGATGTGGGGGTGCTGGACGACGTTGCCAAGGGCGTCTGCTTGGCCGGATCGATCGCTCCGGGCGGCTCCGCTCCCGGGGTCGCAAAGATCTGGCCGGGATAGATGAGATCCGGATTGCGGATCTGAGTCCTGTTGGCCTCATAGATGACGGTGTATTCGATGCCCCGGCCATAGATGACGCGGGAGATGCGCCACAGGCTGTTGCCCGGCTGAATGACGATCTGCCCTTTGCGCGGGATCACGATGGCAGGTGCCGTTCCGGCAGGGTCAGCCGAGGCGGAGGGCTCTTTCGCAATGCCGTCATCGACGGACGCGGCACCAGCGGCAACCATTTCGGTGCCATGGGTTTGCTCCATAGCCGAGGGCTCGGGCGCCGGCGGCTCGTCCGGTGCTGCAGAGGCTTCAGTACTCGGCGTAGCCGCCTCAGCTTCGGCCAAAGGCGCAGCAGATGGGTCAGGAACCGGCACGGCAGCAGCGGACGGGGTTTGCTCCGCCAGTGTTTCCGGAGCCGTGGGCTCGTTGCCGGCCGGCTCGGTCTTCGCCTGCACCGACTCATTGAGAGCTGCGACCTGCTGCGGCTTGGCGCGCATGAAGGGAAGCTCGATCCGATGGGCAACTTTGCCCTCGGCATTAAGCTGGTCGACGCGCAATGTGTGCGTGCCGGGCCTGATCTGCTCCTTGCCGGCAAAGGTCCATGTGCCGTCACCAGCAACGGCAGCATCGCCCACGGACGCATTGTCGACATAGAGACGTATTCTCGAATCAGACCTGCCGGTTCCGGAAAAAATAATATCGCCTGCATCATTGTAATCGACGGTGGAGAGCGTGAGCGCCATCGAGCCGCTGCCTGGACGCCGGGCATCCTGCTTTTGGTCTGACGATGAAGCGGCCGCTGCCACTTCGAGTTCGGCGGGAGCGGCGGGCTCTTCGCCTTGCGCCTGCGCGGCTTCAGGCTTTTGAACGATGCGCGAAGGCTGATTGGGACCGCTGATCACGACGAGCGGTTCGCCCATGGCCCGATCCGGCACCTGCAAGGCGACCGACTGATCGGAATAAATCGCCGTGGCGCCGTCTGCCAGCATGCGCAGGGTGAGTTGATGATCACCCGGCGGCACCGGCTCGTCAGGTACAAACACCCAGGCGCCGCCGGTATCGGATTTGGCCGAGCCCAATGGCTCGCCGTCGAGCATTACGGTGACATGGCTCTCGGGCAGACCGCGCCCGGCGATTACGGCCGAGCCGTCGCGCTCGATGCGGACGGTGTCGAAGCTCGGCTTGGGATCATCAACCGCAGCTTCGGGCTGGGCAGCCGTGCTGCCGGATGCCGCTGGATCAGGCTTCGCGAGCGGCGTTTCCTGCGAGTTCCCGCTTGGGGCTGCTTCCTGGGGAATAATGGAGGCCAGTTCGGTCGGGGGCTCATCGACCGGCGTGGATTCGGCGGGCGATTGAGGGGCGCGTGCTGGAAGTGCTGCAGCATGTTCGGCAAGGCCGGTCTTGGCCGACAGTCGCGGTGACCATTTCTCGTAGGTCACGCCCATCAAGGTCACAAGGGTTGCGAGGGCAGCGCCTGTGAAAATCACCAGAGGATTGTACATGTCATGTTCCAGCTATGGGTATGACGAAAGTGCCTCAAGCGAATTACTACAGAATCGGTAGAATAGGCCTAGGCAACCGAATCGGCAAATTTGTCATTTACATCTGCTACATAAAGGGTTCGGCGCGCTTCGACCATGATAAACTACCTCGGAACCTGCCAAAATACTCGAAAATATCCAGAAAAGGACGGGATTTATGAAGTTTCAGCCGAATGTTTGCGTCTTCTGCGGATCGGGCCTCGGCCGAAACCCCGCCTATGGCGAAGCTGCGCGCGATCTTGGCAGGATCATCGCCGAAAACGGCATAGGCCTCGTCTATGGCGGGGGAAGCAATGGGCTCATGGGCGAAGTCGCCCGCTCGGTGCAAGCCCATGGCGGCAAGGTGATCGGCATCATCCCGGAATTCCTGTCGGCAAAGGAGCGGATGTATACCGAAGCCAATGAGCTCGTCGTCACAGCGACCATGCACGAGCGCAAGATGACGATGTTCGAGCGCGCCGACGGCTTTATCGTGCTGCCAGGCGGAATGGGCACTCTGGAAGAGCTCGCCGAGATGAGCACCTGGGCGCAGCTCGACCGCCACAACAAGCCGATCATCCTGTGCAACATCGAACATTATTGGCAGCCGCTGCTCACGCTCCTCGAACACATGCGCAGTGAGTATTTCATCCGGCCGGGACTCGAGCTCAAGGTCGATGTGGCGACACGGGCCGAAGATGCGGTCAAGCGCTTTCTCGACCGCATCCGCAAGGAAGAGCCGCGGCCCGTTCCGCTCAAACCGGTTCGGCAACAGATGTAGCGCGCCGCAGGCGATCCTCGCGCAATGTGGCAAAGGAAAAGATCGCAAGGCCGATCCAGATCAGCACGAAGGACAGCCAGCGCAGCGGGTTCATCGGCTCCTGAAAAATGAAAACGGCGATCAGGAACACGATCGAGGGCGAGATATATTGCAAAAGGCCGACGGTTGAATAGCGGACGCGCTTCACGCCGGCGCCGAAGAGCATGAGAGTCGAGGCGGTGAAGAAACCGAGGCCGATCAGAAGCAGAGTGTCGCCGGTGGACGAAAGGAACACCGAGCTGCCGCGCGCCATGGTCCAGGCGAGATAAAGAAGCGCGAAAGGCGTCATTACCAGAATCTCGATGAAGAAGCTTGCGACTGAAGTCACGGGAACCATTTTGCGGATATAGCCGTAAAGGCAGAAGGTGGCGGCGAGCGAGAGGCCGAGCCAGGGAAAGGCGCCGACAGCGACGGTCTGGACCACGACGGCCGAGGCGACTATCACGAGGGCCAGACCTTGGATGCGGGTGAAGCGTTCGTGCAGAAAGAGATAGCCGACGGTCACGTTCATCAGCGGATTGACGTAATAGCCAAGCGCCGCCTCCGCGGTGCGGCCGACCTGGATCGCCCAGACGTAAATGGCCCAATTGAAGACGATGAGGGCAGAACAGAAGGCGAGAATGGCGAGAGTGCGCGGGCTGCGCAGCGCTGCGAGCGCTTCGGGGGAATTATTGAGCAGGACCAGCATTCCGCCGGCAAAGGGCAAGGACCACAGGCCGCGGTGCACGGCGATCTCGGCAGGCGAAATATGGTCAAGCTGCTTCAGGTAATAGGCCATGGCGCCCCAGATGAGATGGGCGATCAGGAGGAAGATCACACCCTGCGAAGGCTCGGATAGTGCATGAGCGTGCTTGCGTTCAGCCATGGCCATGGCGGCAGCTTGTAACGGGTCGGGCAGCCAAGGCAAAGCATCGCGACATTCGCAAAGCGCATGGCAGCACCTTGTAACGGTCATCCAATCCTCCGAGCCCTTTCAAGCTCCCTGCCCCACGGCATCGGCCAGAATGTTCCTCTCAACGATGTTCAGCTTCGATGCCGCGAGCGGCGCCTGCAGCGCCAAGGCCTCGTCGGTAGCGCCGGTGAGCCATATATCCCAAGCTTCGGCGTCGCACAGCATGACCGGCATGGCCTTGGCGTGGATGGGACGCACGAGATCATTGGCCTCGGTGGTGAGAAATGCGAAGAGGCGGTGGTCACCGGCCTCGCCCTTGCGCTCGCCTCGCCATGGCCGCCAGAGACCGGCGAAGGCGAAAACCGGCCTCGTGTCATCGAGTGCGAACCAGTGCGGAATTTTCGGCCGCATGTCCGTCCATTCGCAGAAGGATGTTGCCGGCACGAGGCAACGGAACTCGGGCTTGAGCCAATTGCGCCAAAACGAACTCTTGATGTTGCGGATATTGGTGACCGGCCTCGGCCTGGCGCTCAATGGCGGCGGAAAACCCCAGCGCATCATGGTCAGATTGCGGGCGCCATTGTCGTCGAGGGCGACGACGGGGGCCATCGTGTCGGGATAGACCGCCGGCAGTTCAAGCTGCACGCCGTCATCGAGACGGGAAATTCCGAAAAGGCCGACGACCTCGTCGCGCGGCTTGCGGATACTGTAGAGATTGCACATGGATTCCTCTGGGCGCTTCCTCTTTGGCCCGAAGCCCGGCGAAGTGAATCAAAGATGGAACCTTTATGGCGATTTCAGCTTTTCTCGGACATTCTCACATCAATGGCCATCACATGCATGATTGGAGGCTCTTAATGAAATTTTGCACCTTGGCTGCCATGGCGGTTTTGGGAACCTGGCTTGGCACAGCATCGACTTTCGCGGCGACTCCTCATCCGCGAACCGTCCAGGAGATCATCGCTCCAGGGCAAGTTCCCGACCTGGTACAGGCGGCCAGCAAGACATCGGAGAAGAATAAGAAGAAGAGGAGGAACTTCAATTCGGGCTTCAGCTACCGGGAGCTCGGCATCATTCCAGGCCATGTTCCGACACCCTACGGCTACCGCGACTGCATCGGAAGCTGGCATCTGCACGCCAATGGCCACATCCACTGCCACGGTCAGCTGATCAGGGAATTCTGAAGAAAGCGGTTATGCTTTTTGAGCGTGGCTAGGTGTGAAGCCGGCGCGGTTTGCCCGCGTGGCCGTCCTTCGTCGCCTGGTCGCCTGCCGGCGTGCCGCCTTCGCCCTGAACGGTCTGTGCTTCTGCATCCTCGCCCCAGCGAACATTGGTTCGGCGCCGCTCGGTCGCGCTGGGTAGGCCTCTGCGCGGATCGGTGTTCATATGATGATACTCCTCCTCGACTGAATTTCCGCAGGAGATTTTTGCGCCCGATTCGGCGCGATGGCCAGATAATTCGGCGGATTCAGAAATTCACGGCGCCGGAGCGCGGCTGCGAATGAGCTTGTAGACGATCGAATCGCTCAAGGCCTGAAAGGACGCATCGACGATGTTCGGCGAGACGCCGACGGTGAACCAGTGATTGCCGCTGCCGTCGCGACTTTCGATGAGCACGCGGGTGGTGGCACCCGTGCCGCCGTTGAGGATGCGAACCTTGTAGTCGACGAGTTCGAGATCGGCGATGAAGCCCTGGTATTTGCCGAGATCCTTGCGCAGCGCAACGTCGAGCGCGTTGATCGGGCCGTTGCCCTCGCCGGCCGACAGGATGCTTTCGCCATCCACCGCCACCTTCACCACGGCCTCGGAGACGGTCACGAGTTCGCCCAGCGCATTGTGGCGCTGCTCCACCATCACCCGGTAGCTTTTGACGTCGAAATAACGCGGCACGCTGCCGAAGATGCGGCGGGCGAGAAGCTCGAAGGAGGCATCGGCTCCCTCATAGGCGTAGCCTTGCGCCTCACGCTCCTTGACCTCGCGCAGGAGCGTGTCGAGCCGCTGGTCGTTCTTGCCGACATCGATGCCGATGCGGGCGAGCTCGGTCGCAAGGTTCGAACGGCCTCCCTGGTCGGAGACGAGCAGGCGGCGGCGATTGCCGACGGTTTCCGGCGACACATGCTCGTAGGTCTCCGGCTCCTTGAGGATGGCGGAGGCGTGAATGCCGGCCTTGGTGGCGAAGGCGCTCTGGCCGACGTAGGGGGCTTGGGCATCGGGACGGCGATTGAGCAGCTCATCTAATGCATGGGAAACATTGGCGAGCGTCTGGAGCTGAGCGTCGGTGACGGCGATGTCGAAACGGGCGGCAAAGGCGGGCTTGAGCTTCAGGGTGGGGATGATCGAGACGAGATTGGCATTGCCGCAGCGCTCGCCGATGCCGTTCAGCGTGCCCTGCACCTGCCTGGCACCGGCAAGGATGGCGGCGAGGGAGTTGGCAACGGCATTACCGGTGTCGTCATGCGCATGGATGCCGAGATGCGTGCCGGGAACGATCTCCGCGACCTTGCGCACGATCGCATCGACCTCGTGGGGCAGCGTGCCGCCGTTGGTGTCGCAGAGCACGATCCAGCGGGCACCCTCCTCATAGGCG
>DATFOT010000498.1:0-4167 GCA_035265265.1 Aestuariivirgaceae bacterium
CGACGTTCCATTTCCTCGACCATCTTCAGCCATTCCTTCCAGCTCGGTGGCATCTTGTCGCCATCGTCGAAAAGCAGCAGCAACGCTGGATAATGTTCCTCCTTGATCTAATAGGCCCCGACGGCGGGAGGCGGATTATCCTCGGAATTCTTCATACGTTTCTCCTGTAGATGCTGCCTGCCACTTACACGATCGAGAAGGGGCGCGCCCGTCTCGAACTGCCGCAAATCAGTGCTTCGATCATTTATGACATGATCTCCGACTTGAAACGCTTCCCCCCTTGCAAAGTCGGGGCCGCCGAACTTCCGTGATATTCCGGAACACCGATGGCGGCGTAGGCATGGACGGCTCCGCCATCCCGCCCTGCACGTCGCTCTATGGCGAGCCGAAGGCCAGAGCGTCAAAACCGTCTTGATCTCTGATCTCGTCCAAGCGGCCGTTCTGATCGGCCGCTTCTGTGAAGGTTTGCGGATGGCGGCCCCATGACGGTGGCGCGGCCTGCACGGGGGGCCGGCGTACGCAAACCTCCAAGGGAGGAAACCGCGGGAGTGGGATGTGGGTGTCGCGGCTTGGGCTATGGGGATTTGAGTGCGGCGGATGAGGTGGGTGAATGGAGTCGAGGCGCTTCAGCAAGCCGGTGGATGGTGGAACGGCTGCTGGATGAGCCGCGGGTCGCGTCGAACTCGGTAGGTTGTCGGACGATTTGTGACGACAGGCGGATGTCTGGACGCACTCTGCCGTGGCCGGTCGAGAGGCAGCGAGCGCGACGAGCAGATTTGCAGGATTGTGATGCGGTCACGAGGTATCGAGCCTGCTGACGATCGTTGGACCTGTTGGCCGATACCGTGGGGTGGCCCGCGCTCAAAGACCTCGATGATGATCATGCGACCGCCGCAGCATGGACACTTCGGCTTACCTGCATCGACGTCGGCAGCGGTGGGCCGGCCTTCAGATTTTGAACCGGCCAACAGTTCACGCGCTCGGGCGATGTTGTCGGCGCGGGTACCGCTCGCGAGCAGACCATAGTGACGGATGCGGTGAAAGCCGGACGGCAGGACGTGGATCAGGAATCTGCGGATGAACTCGGCGGTAGCGAGTATCATGACCTTTTGGCGATCACGGCCTTCGGCACGATAGTCTTTCCATCGGAAAGTGACAGCACTGCGGTCGCAGGCGATCAGCCGGCTGTTGGCGATGGCGACGCGATGGGTATAGCGCGATAGATAGGCCAGCACGGCCTGTGGCCCACCGAACGGGCGCTTGGCATAGACCACCCATTCGGCTCGGCGCAGCGGTGCCAGATAGGCCACGAACGCTCGCGCGTTGGCGAGAGCGGCGTGATCGCCGAAGAACTTCAGGCGGCCGGCCTGGTGGGCGGCGAGGAGCCTCTCCAGGAACAGCCGTCGGAACAGGCGCGAGAGCACGCGCACCGGCAGGAAGAAGCCGGAGCGGCAAGCGACCCAGTGCTCACCGTCGAGCGAGATGCCGCCGCCCGGCACGATCATGTGGACGTGCGGGTGATGGGTCATCGCCGAACCCCAGGTATGGAGGACCGAGGTGATGCCGACGCGGGCGCCGAGATGCTTTGGGTCGGCCGCGATGGTGACCAAGGTCTCGGCCGATGTCTTGAACAACAGGTCGTAGACAACGGCCTTGTTCTGGTAGGCGATGTCGGCGATGGCCGCCGGCAGCGTGAACACGACGTGATAGTACGGCACCGGCAGCAGGTCGGCCTCGCGCGCCGCCAGCCAGTCCTTTGCCGCCGCGCCCTGGCACTTCGGGCAGTGCCGGTTGCGGCAGGAATTGTACGAGATCTGGCTGTGCGCGCACTTCTCGCAGCGCGCGACATGACCGCCGAGCGCCGCCGTGCGGCAGTTCTCGATCGCCGACATCACCTTCAGTTGGTCGAGGCTGACATGGCCGGCATTGGCCCGGCGCCACGCCGGGCCGTGGCCGCGGAAGATGTCCGCGACCTCCAGCGATGGACGCGACACGCGCGAGTTCGTGTCAGGCGGGCGGTTCAGTGGCCTCCTTGAGCTTGGCCGTGATGCGATCGAGCGGACTCATGATCTCCCGGATGGTCTTGGTGGCGACGCGCGTATAGAGCGCTGTGGTGTCGAGCTTGGCGTGCCCCAACAAGACCTGGATCACCCTGATATCGGTGTTCTGCTCCAGCAGATGCGTCGCAAAGCTGTGACGAAGGGTGTGCGGGGAAACCGGCTTGTCGATCTCGGCCATCTGGGCGGCGGTATCGCAGGCGCGCCTGAGCTGGCGCGCCGACATCGGGTTGACCGGGTTCATTCCGGGAAACAGCCAGCCCTGGGGGCGTGCCGCCTTGTACCAGGCGCGCAACAGCTCGAGCAGATGCGGCGACAGCATCACGTAGCGATCTTTGTGGCCTTTGCCCTGCTCGATCCTGATCACCATGCGCTTGCTGTCGATGTCGGATACCTTCAGCGCAACTACCTCGGACACGCGCAAGCCGGCCCCATAGGCCACACTCAATGCCGCCTTGTATTTGAGCCCTGGCGCCGCATCGAGGAAACGTGCGACTTCCTCCGGGCTCAGGACTACCGGCAGCTTGCGTGGTTCGTGGATGAACTGAGTGTGGTTCACGATGTCGGCGCGCCCAAGCGTGATCCTGAAAAAGAACCGCAGTGTCGAGACGCTTTGGTTGAGGGTCGGAACGCCGGCGCCACTGGCTACCAGATGAAGTTGATAGCGACGCACGTCCTCGAAGCTCGCAGTATCGGGCGAGCGGCCGAGGAAGGTGGCGAAGTTCTTGACCCGCTGCACGTAGTCATGCTGAGTCTTCGGCGTTAACTTGCGGATCGTCATGTCTTCGATCATGCGCCGCCGCAGCGGGCTTGTGGCCTCATCGGTCATGGGGGATGCTCCTGTCTTGATGAAGGTTGCGAACCCCTCATCTCAAGACAGGACGCCCCACCGCGCTATCCCATTGGCCGTGTCGCCCGCAGCAGGCCCTACCGCGCGAGCGGTTTAGTCCTGTGGCGCAAAGCGGCCGGTCAAGGGCATGTCCGCTCCCGACGGCAAAACGGACCGGCCACACCGGCGGGCTCAGGCCGCCTTTTGACTCATTTGCGACATCGAGAGCATTTGGCCGCCGCTGCAAAGCGTATCGCAGGCGGGGCAGGAGCACGGCCGGACCATCAGATTAGCGGACACGGCTTGTTCGCTCGGCATCCTTTAAAGTTCAACCGTACCGCTCGCAACTGCAATCGGCGGTGCGATTTTGTTCTGTGCGATGATTTCTTCAAGCTTTGCATTATTCTCCAGCAGGCGCTGACTGGTGAGGATGAGGAAGTAATAACCAAATTCCGGATTTTGAAAGTAAATCTCCAGCAACTTATCATACTCAATTGTCAGCACATGGCCGCCCTCGATGCACTCGATCGTCGCCGTCCGTCGATTTGTCGGCGTCAGGAAGCCAAGCTCGCCCATCAGACTTCCAGGCGGAAGCTCTACGCTGAATTCGGTGACCAGGAATTTTCCGGTGATGATCAAAAACATTTCGTTGGCTGCATCGCCCTTGCTGCACAATTTGTCGCCCTTGCGATATTTGCGCTCGGTCATGAAAGGTTTGAGCCATTCCAATGAGGTATCGCCCTCTGTGGCTATGCGTGCCCTCTTGATCAGTTTGAGCATTTGGCGGAGGCGAATTGCATTGATCGGCAGGAAAAGCAGATACAGGATAAAAGTCCCGACGCTTCCGGAGAGCGCGCCAAAGACGACGAAGAATGTACAGCCGACCATGTTCGCGATGCGCAGCGGCACCATTGTATGCATCAGCAACGTAGCTACAAGAAAGGTGGCACCAATCACAGCGAACATATTGGCTAGCGTGATGTTGGCCAGCACAATTTCCAGTAGCCGGTTGAGTAGGGCATCGTAGGTGATGTTGTTGGGATCGAGACCCATTTGAACCAGAATTTTTGCGATCCTGAGATTGTCCGCCGCCGTATCAAGAATGCGGTTTAGTATTATCGAAAAATCTGCGTTGCTGCTCGAATTCATCAGATACTCCCCGGGCAAAGCCGTCGGAATTCGTCGGGTAAACTCAAGGTCGAAACGCCAATATTTGGCAGAAGCATTGGGGAAAATCGTCAACCTCTTGAGCATTTTTCCCACTCATCGACCCTGAATTCT
>DATFOT010000499.1:0-2624 GCA_035265265.1 Aestuariivirgaceae bacterium
GGCCTATTGCTATCCCAAGGGCGCGGAAAGCCGGCACGGGGCTATCGCCCGGGAAATTCTCACCGTGCGCAACCGCGTCGGCTTGCTCGATGCCTCGACGCTGGGCAAGATCGAGATCAAGGGGCCGGATGCTGCGGAATTTCTCGACCGCATTTATACGAACAGCATGTCTACGCTGAAGCCTGGGCGCGCGCGCTATGGGCTGATGATGAACGAGCTTGGTTTCCTCTTCGATGACGGCGTGACGGTGCGACTTGGCGATGATCACTTCCTCATGCACACGACGTCGGGCGGTGCGGACCGCGTCGCTGCATGGCTCGAGGAATGGCTGCAGACCGAGTGGACGACGCTGAAAGTGTTCATCACGCCGGTCACCGAGCAATGGGCGCAGTTCGCGATTGCCGGGCCGGAAGCACGCCGGGTTTTGCAGAAGCTCGGCGGCACGATCGATCTGAATGCAGAAAGCTTCCCCTTCATGGCCATGAAAGAGGGCGAGATCGGCGGCTATCCGGTGCGGGTGTTTCGCATCAGCTTCTCGGGAGAATTGTCATTCGAGGTGGCGACACCGGCGCATTACGGGCTTGGCCTTTGGCGATCCCTGATCGCGGCGGGCCGGGAATTCGGGCTCGAAGCCTATGGCACCGAGGCGCTCCATGTGCTCAGGGCGGAGAAGGGCTTCGTGGTGATCGGCGATGAGACCGATGGCACGGTGACGCCCCTCGACGTTGGGCTCGACTGGGCGGTGTCGAAGAAGAAGCGCGATTTCTTAGGCAAGCGGTCGCTGCAGCAGCCGCATCTCAGCGCGGAAGGCCGCAAGCAGCTCGTAGGGCTCCTCACGGAAGATCGCGAACGCGTGCTGCCCGACGGCGCCTATGCGGTGGAAAGGGTGACGGCGAAACCGCCGATGAAAACCATCGGACAGGTGACATCGAGCTATTTCAGCCCGACGCTGAACCGGTCGATCGCCATGGCGCTGATCGAGAACGGCCGTGCGCGCATGGGCGAAACGCTGGCATTTCCGTTGAGCGATGGGGTGGTGAAGGCGCAGGTGGTGGAGCCGGTGTTCTTCGATAAAAAAGGCGAGCGGCAGAATGTCTGAGCCGGTTTTCCATAGCGCGCTTGCGGCGCGGCCGGAAGGCTCGGGCGCGCAGGGGCTCTCGATCGCGCTCAGGGAGATCGGCGATCGCGGCATGATCGATCTGAGGGGCGAGCTCAAGGATGAAAGCTTTTCCGCAGCGGTGAGCAATGCGATCGGCTTTGCCTTGCCGAGTGAACCCAGGACCTCACGCCGGCAGGGCGAGACTGCCGCGTTATGGCTCTCGACCGACCAGTGGCTCATCACCGCCCCGCGACCGGTGACCGGCGCGCTCCACGCGCGGCTCGCGGTCGCGCTCGGGAGCGTGCATTCGCTCTGCGTCGACATGAGCGATGCACGCACGATCCTCAGGCTCGAAGGCGACAATGTGGTCGAAGTGCTGAACAAGGGAACCTCGGCCGACTTCACCGATCTGAAGGAAGGTGCGGTACGCCGGCTGCGATATGCGGAGATCGCTGCGCTGGTGCATGTGATCGGGCGCGAGCCCGACGTCATGGACCTTTATGTGTTCCGCTCCTATGCCGATTATGCGTGGACCTATCTCATCACCACGGCGAGAGAAGCGGCGCGCATCCAATTGTTTGGCAGGCAGCCCTCTCTTCGGCAGCCCGACGAAAGTCGGGGCCCAGCATGAAGCGCTGGCATGTGAAGCTGGATTCCGGCTTTCGCCGAAAGGGAAAGCTATGATAGAGATCTCGCACTCATATTTTTGTGCTCATCATCTTTAAATCACACCTGCTCAAGTAGCATATTTCAATCTTTGGCCATTCTTATCACCCTGAACTTGAAAAGATTCATTATGGCAGCCAAGAGAGCAAAGAAGGCAAAAAAGGCGTCCCGGTCATCAATGTCTGGCCGTTTCTCTCCTGGTCACGCCAGGAGAATTGGCGGGTATGAAGTGTTGGGGAGGACTGATGAGGGGATTTTTATTCTTAGGCCGGGGTTTAAGCCCGACAGTTTTAGTTGGGAGGAACTGGACAGTGCTGTCAGGTCCACTCGTTTCAGGCGCGGATGAAGCGCGCTGACGTTTTCATCAACTGCCCTTTTTCGGACGATTACCGGGACTTTTTCAATGCTATCGTTTTTACGATAGTTCGATCCGGTTTTGTGCCAAGATGCGCATTGGAGCTGAACGATGGCGCCGTAAATCGATTCGAGAAAATCTGTAAGATCATCGAGGATTGTAGTTACGCAGTTCACGATATTTCCAAGACAGAATTGGACAAGAAAAGTGGACTCCCACGGTTCAATATGCCGCTCGAGCTCGGCGTGTTCCTCGGAGCAAAGCGGTTCGGCAATAAAAACCACAGCACCGATTATGCGTGGACCTACCTCACCACCGCTGCGAGAGAAGCGGCACGTATTGATTGTTCGGCGGGCAAGTCAGAAGTTCACCCGAATAACCGTGCGCGGCTCGTGGGCGGGCATCATTTTCGGGGAGAGCCAGTCGAACAGCTTGTCGAAGCCGCCGAAGGGATAGAAATGCGGCGCGGCGATGCGCAGCTCCGGCCGCTCTTTGTGCAATTTC
>DATFOT010000500.1:0-2734 GCA_035265265.1 Aestuariivirgaceae bacterium
GGCCAAGTACAGATCCAAACTGCCACAGCTCACGGGGAGCGTGTTCCTGACCGATGGCGGTATCGAGACCTCTCTCATTTTCCTCGATGGCATCGAGCTGCCCTATTTCGCAGCGTTCGATCTTTTGAAGAGCGAAGAAGGACGCAGCGCACTCAGAAACTATTATTCTCCCTATGCGCAGCTGGCCAACGACAGGGGCCTGGGTTTCGTGCTGGAAAGCCCGACATGGCGCGCAAGCGCCGATTGGGGTGAGAAGCTCGGCTATGGCAAGGACGATCTGGCGCGGATCAATCGAGACGCCATCGCGCTCATGGCGGAAATCCGGGCGCAATATGAAACACCGCGTTCACCCATGGTGATCAGCGGCTGTGTCGGCCCGCGCGGCGATGGCTATGATCCCGGCAAGGTGATGAGCGTGGACGAAGCGCAGCGCTTTCATGCGGAGCAGATCGACGTGTTCGCCACGACGGAGGCCGACATGGTGACCGCGCTAACCATGACGAATGTCAATGAAGCGGCGGGCCTCACTCTGGCGGCGAAAGCGGCGCAGATGCCGGTCGCCATCTCGTTCACATTGGAGACGGACGGCCGGCTGCCGACGGGCCAGACGCTGAAAGATGCAATCGCCGCGGTCGACAGGCTGAGCGATGCGGCGCCCGAGTATTTCATGATCAATTGTGCGCACCCGACCCATTTCAGCAACCTAGTGAATGGGAAAGACGCATGGACGCAAAGAATTCGCGGGATCAGGGCCAATGCATCGAAGCGCAGCCATGCCGAGCTCGACAATGCGACCGATCTCGACGCCGGGGATCCGAAGGAGCTTGCCGCTCTCTACAGGGATATGTGCAAGCGCCTGCCGAGCCTTACCGTGCTTGGCGGCTGCTGCGGCACCGATCACCGCCATATCGAGCAAATCGCCATAGCGACAGCAGCGAAAGCCTAGCGGGAGAGTGTCACCTGCACGTGCCTGCCGGCGGAAACGGTAAAGCTGCGCGTCATCGTATGCGCGCCGGCCGCCGCCTGCACCCAATAGGTGCCGGGCGCCAGCACGACGGCGGGGGCCGCTCCGTCAACGGTCGCGGCGATCTGGCCCGACGGGCTCAAAATATGCCAGGCGCGCGCCTGCGCATCATTGGCGACGGCAAAGCTCGCAATGCCGGCCTTGTGATCGATCTCGACGGCGCTGAGCATGCCCGGCTTGACCTCGACCTCGGCGCGCGCCACGGCATTGCCGGGTTCGAGATGGCTTTCGATCCGGTAGCGGCCGGCGGGCAGGCGCAGCAAGTCACCCGGCACGGCATCTTCGGCGACCAGATGGGCGCGGCTCGTTCCTGTCAGAGCAAAAATGCGATGGGAGGTGGAGAAGGAAACCGGGACATCGGCGGCGAGGCGCGACAGCACCCGCAACCCGCCGACATTCAGATTGAAGGCGATGGACTGCCGGCGCTCGGGATCGAGCGTGATCATCCGCGAATAACGGGCGAAACCATATTCGACATCGATACGGTAATCGCCGGGAAGGGCGACGAAATCGGCGACCGGCGTGGTGCCTTCATAGACGAGATCGCCGCCGCCGGGCTCCGTCAGTATACGGAACACCCGCCAGGACACCGGCTTCGTTACGATGCCGCCGCGCTCCTGCAGGCGAGCCGCCAGTTCAAACCCCTCGGTGCCGGCGCGCGTGATGAAGGCGCGCAGATCATAGGGCGCTTCCGGGAGCGGCAGCGATCCCGTGATTTCGGGGGATGCCTCCGGCTGAGGCGCCGCCGTGACGCCATCAGCACCAATCAGGCCGAGAACCATAAGAGAAAGGGTCACCGTCCGCAGACGGCGACCCCTTGCACCAAGCACTCCAGGCTTTTTCGCCTTCTGCATTGCCACCCCATCAGACGAACCGCAGCACGCAACTCCCCCGACCAGTCCGGCCGGCGCGACATACCTCGCATGAGGTGGATTCCCCGGCAACGCCATGCTTAATTTTGGGTTAACGCGGCGGGGACAATTGCAGCCGTCTTGACATTCCATCATGGCTGCTTCAGCAGTTTCCCCGCCCATCAGCGGATCTTCTAAGCCCATGACCTTGAACGATGCGAAAAGCGGCTTGAGCCTGCTTTCAACCCGGCGCTCGGTGCCATTGAAGGCGCTCGGCGAACCCGGCCCGACGCCTGAGCAGCTCGACCAGATACTGAAAATTGCCGTTCGTGTCCCCGATCACGGCAAGCTGCAGCCCTGGCGCTTCATATTGTTCGAGGGTGACGCCAGAACACGGTTCGGCGACAGGCTGGCGCAGCGCTGGCTCGAGACTCATCCCGAGCAGAAGCCGGACATGGCCGATTTCTGGGGAAAGTTTTTCCTGCGGGCGCCGGCGGTGCTGGCGCTGATCTCGCGGGCGGCGCCCCATCCAAAAATTCCGGAATGGGAACAGCAACTGTCGGCGGGTGCGGTCGGCATGAACATCATTTCGGCGGCAAGCGCGCTCGGCATCGGAGCGCAGTGGAATACCGATTGGCCCGCCTATGACGAGGTGATCGCACGCGCGATGAAGCTGGAACCGCATGAGCGCGTGGCCGGCTTCTTCTATCTCGGCACGCCCACGATGCCGGTCGAAGACCGGCCGCGGCCCGATCCGGCTACGCTACTATCGCGCTGGCAGGAGTGAGGCATGGCGATCAGAGGGATCCTGTTCGACAAGGACGGCACGCTGATCGATGTCATCGAAACCTGGCTCCCG
>DATFOT010000501.1:0-9250 GCA_035265265.1 Aestuariivirgaceae bacterium
GCCGGCACCAGCCCCAATTGCGGCTCGATTGTTCTGCGGCAATCTCGCCCTTCTCGCATAAGGTGACATCGATGCCGCGCTCGGCAAGCTCGAGAGCCGTCGCGACACCGATGATGCCGCCGCCGATGACCACGACCGCGCTGCGCTCCGGCAGGGCTTCATCGCTTTCGACGCGGACGGGTTGTGGCATGGCATTCAGGATCAGGCGCGAGGGTGGGCCTTCATGTACTGCTTGATCAGATGGGTCCGGTCAACCTCGGTATAGACCTGGGTGGTCGACAGGCTGGCGTGACCCATCAGCTCCTGGATGGAGCGCAGGTCGGCGCCGGAGCCGAGGAGATGGGTGGCGAAGCTGTGGCGCAAAGCGTGCGGGGTGGCGTTGCCCGGAAGGCCGAGGGCGCCGCGCAGCCGGGCGATCATGAGCTGAATGATCCTGGGGCTCAGAGGCCCGCCCTTCACGCCGATGAACAATGGATCGCCGGGCGCGAGCGGCCTTGGACAAAGATCGAGATAGCGGCAGACCGCATCGCGCGCCAGCGGAAGCACGGGCACGAGGCGGGTCTTGCTGCCCTTGCCGATGATGGTGAGCGTGTCGGCCTCAAGGGGTGCATCGCGCCGGGTCAGCCCCAAGGCTTCCGAGATGCGGAGGCCACAGCCATAGAGAAGGATGAGCACGGCGCGATCGCGGGCCTGAACCCATTGCGGGCACTCATCGCTGCGGTTGTCTTCGAGGCAGAGGCGGTGCGCGGCGGTGATGCTCAAGGGGCGCGGAACGGCGTGGGCAAGCTTCGGTCCCTTCAGCGCGGCCAGGGCGGCATTCTTTACCACGCCGTTCTTCTCCAGATGACGGAAGAGGGAGCGGATGGCGGAGAGCTGGCGGGCGAGGGTGCGGCTCTCAACGCCCTCCTGCCGGCGCTGGGCGAGAAAGGAGCGGAAGTCGAGAGCGGCGAGTTCGGCAAGTTCCCTCAGGCCCGGCTCGCCGCCGAGATGGGCGGTGAGAAAGGCGCAGAATTGGGAGAGATCGCGGGTGTAGGCCTCGAGGGTCTTAGGCGAAACCCGCCGCTCGGTTTTCAGATAAGCGAGCCATGAAGCGATCGCCTGGGCCGCATCGGAACCGGCAGAGAAAGGACGCAACGGGACTTCGGGATCGGCGCCATGCATCCGACCTGTCTACAGGGCAATGGTTGACAAGGCGTGACTTGCATAAGGTTACAGAATCTTCTGGCCGGTCTTCTGCCAATCGGCGAGGAAGGAATCGAGCCCCTTGTCGGTCAGGGGATGTTTCACCAGGGACTTCATGACCGCGACGGGCACGGTTGCAATATCGGCGTTTCGAGCGGGTGACCTCGGCGCTCACGGGACCCTCGACAAGCGCGCAAATCTCCTTGATAACTTCGCGAAAATCGCGGCCGGATTTGCGACGAGAGAAGGATTCGTGGTCACGCCGTCGAGAAGGCCGGTCGCGGCGATCTCGGTGATCTCAGCAACGTCAGCCGTATCAACAAAGAATTTCATCGGGCCATCCGGTTCACCTGGCGCAGCGGCACTGCTCCTGCGGCCGCGAAGCTAGCCCAGGTCCAGGGATCGGCTCAATAGCAGCTTTGGAGACAATCATCGGTTCAATGCAGCAGCCCGCCACAGTCGAGGTGCTTTTGCCTTATGCGCTCGGCACGCCCAACACCTATGTCGTGCCGCAAAACATAAGCGTGGAGCCGGGGAGCTATGTCGTCGTACCGCTGGCTTCGCGCGAGGTGATCGGTGTCGTGTGGCAGGCTGCCGGCGCTGCCGCATCGCCGGAGAAGGCGCCCAAGCTCAGGGCCATTACGCAAGTTTTGCCGCATCCGCCGATGGGCGAATTGCAGCGGCGCTTCATCGACTGGCTGGCACGCTATTATGTCGTGCCGGCCGGCATGGTGCTTCGCATGGCGCTCAGGGTTCCCGCAGCACTCGATGAGGCCAGGAACCGCATCGCCTACCGGGTCAGCGGCAGACTGCCTGCCAAAATGACGCGCGCGCGCAAACGGGTGCTCGAAGCGCTGAAGGACATGCCGCCCCTTAGGCCAAGCGAAATCGCGGAGCTCGCGGGCGTCGGCCCCTCGGTGGTCAAGGGACTTGCGGGGGAAGGTGTGATCGAGGCTGTGGGGCTGCCGGGGTTTCGGCGGTTCGATGCACCCGATCTCGAGCGCAGGGGCATGACGCTTTCGGCTAGCCAGCAGCAGGCAGCGGACAGCCTCGTGGCGGCGGTGCGCAGGGGAGCGCATTCGGTGACGCTGATCGACGGGATCACCGGCTCCGGCAAAACCGAGGTTTATTTCGAGGCGATGGCGGCAGCGCTGGCGAAGGGCAAACAGGTGCTGCTGCTCGTTCCGGAAATCGCGCTGACTGCGCAGTTCATCGACCGGGTGGACGGTCGCTTCGCCGCGCGGCCGGCGGAATGGCATTCCGACGTGAGGCCGCGAGAGCGGGAACGGGTGTGGCGCGGCGTGGCCTCGGGTGAGGTGAAGGTGCTCGTTGGAGCGCGCTCGGCATTGTTCCTGCCGTGGCAGAACCTCGGGCTTATCGTCGTCGATGAAGAACATGAAGGCGCCTTCAAGCAGGAAGACGGCGTCACCTATCACGCACGCGACATGGCGGTCGTCTATGGCGCGCTCGGCGGATTCCCGGTCATTCTCTCCTCGGCGACACCGTCGCTCGAATCGCTCGTCAATATCGACCGCGGGCGCTACGGACGGGTGGTGCTGCCCGACAGGATCGGCAGGGCGGGGCTGCCCGAGATCAGGCTCATCGACATGCGCGAAGCGGCGCTGCCGGCGGGGGAGTGGATTTCGCAGGCTCTTCGAGAGGCAGTCGACGCGACCTTGGCGCAGGGCGAACAGGCGCTCCTATTCCTCAACCGGCGGGGCTATGCGCCGCTGACCATCTGCCGCACATGCGGATACAGGATCGAGTGTCCGCATTGCTCGGCAGCGCTCGTCGAGCATCGGTTCCGGCGGATCATGCTGTGCCATCATTGCGGACATCAGCAGCCTTCCTTGCGCATGTGTCCGGAATGCGGGAGCGAGGGCCATCTCGTTCCGTGCGGGCCAGGTGTCGAGCGGCTGGCCGAAGAGGTCAGGCGACGTTTTCCCGAGGCCCGCTCGACAATCCTGTCCAGCGACCTCGTTCGCGGGGCGGCGCTGAAAGATACGCTGCGCGAGGTGAAAGAGGGAAAGTTCAATCTCATCATCGGCACCCAGCTCGTCGCCAAGGGCCATCATTTTCCCGATCTGACGCTCGTCGGGATCATCGATGCCGATCTCGCACTCGAGACCAGCGATCCGAGGGCGGGGGAACGAACGTTCCAGCTCTTGCGGCAGGTGTCCGGCCGCGCCGGGCGCGGCGACCGGCAGGGAACCGCGCTCGTCCAGACGTTCAATCCGGGTCATCCGCTGATGGCGGCGCTTCATCGCGGCGACATGGAGAGTTTCATCGCGCAGGAAAAATCGCTGCGCGAGCGGGCGCTTCTGCCGCCCTATGGGCAGCTCGCGGGTGTGATCGTTTCCGGTGCCGATGCTGCAGAGACGGAGCGCATGGCGCGGCAGGTGGCGCGCCTCGCGCCCGTAGCGAAAGATATTGAGCTCCTCGGACCGGCTCCGGCGCCGCTCGCGGTCATCAAGGGCCGGCATCGCTGGCGGCTTCTGGTGAGAACGGGCCGGAATGTGAATATCCAGGGGTTCGTGCAGCGATGGCTCCAGGATTTGAAGCCCGCGGGCTCGCTCCGGGTCGATGTGGACATCGACCCTTATCAGTTTCTGTAACGGCATGACGAACCAGGAAGGTTCGCCAGCTTGCGGCAATCCGCCATAAGGGGTGCGTTGCGTCGCCCAAGACCATGTGATAGAGGCAAGCTCGGCTTGAGACCTGGGCGAGCAGCGGCCTTTGTTTCATTCATAAGTCATTGAATTTCCGATGGAATGAGAGCGAGCAAGGTGGCTCAACGGCAGCAGGCAGTTTCAGGTGTTCCCGGGCGGTATGCGCGGGCCCTTTACGAGCTGGCACATGAGACCCAAAGCGTCGATCCGGTCGCCGAGGACCTGCGCCAGTTCCAAACGATGCTGGATGGATCGGAAGATCTAAAAAGACTGGTGCGCAGCCCCGTGTTTCGAGCGGATGCGCAGATTGCCGCACTGCAGGCGATTTTAAAGGCCATCGGTATCGGCCCACTTGCCAGCAATTTCATCCTGCTCACCGCCAGGAACAGGCGGCTCGCCGCACTGCCGGAAACCATACAGGCCTTTCTCGCCCTGATCGCAGCCGAACGCGGCGAGGTGACGGCCGAGGTCATCTCGGCGGAGAAGCTTTCGGCCAAGCATGTGGCGGAGCTGAAAGACGAGCTGATGAAGCGGATGGGCGCCAACATCGTGCTGCTCACAAGGACGGACGCATCGCTGATCGGCGGCATGATCGTGAAAATTGGCAGCCGCATGGTCGACAATTCACTCAAGACGAAACTCCAGAATCTCAAGATGATCATGAAAGGGGCTGGCTAATGGACATTCGTGCCGCCGAAATCTCCTCAATCCTGAAGAAGCAGATCAAGGACTTCGGCAAGGAAGCCGAAGTGGCCGAAATCGGACAGGTGCTGTCGGTGGGCGATGGAATCGCACGCGTTTACGGCCTCGACAATGTGCAGGCCGGCGAAATGGTGGAGTTTCCCAACGGCACCCGCGGCATGGCGCTGAACCTCGAAGTGGACAATGTCGGCGTGGTGGTGTTCGGGTCGGACCGCGACATCAAGGAAGGCGATATTGTAAAGCGCACCGGCGCCATCGTCGACGTGCCGGTCGGCAAGGAGCTCCTCGGCCGCGTCGTCGACGCCTTGGGCAATCCGATCGACGGCAAGGGACCGATCCGCACGGCGGAACGGCGGCGCGTCGACGTCAAGGCACCGGGTATCATACCGCGGAAGTCCGTGCACGAACCAATGGCGACGGGCCTCAAGGCCATCGATGCGCTGATCCCCGTTGGACGGGGGCAGCGCGAGCTCATCATCGGCGACCGGCAGACAGGCAAGACCGCCATCATTCTCGACACCGTGCTCAATCAAAAGTCGGTGCATAAGGCGGGGCCGGAGAAGGAAAAGCTCTATTGCGTCTATGTCGCATGCGGGCAAAAGCGTTCGACTGTGGCGCAGTTCGTGAAAATCCTGGAAGACAATGGCGCGCTCGACTATTCGATCATCGTGGCGGCCACGGCGTCGGAGCCGGCGCCGCTCCAGTATCTGGCGCCTTTCTCGGGATGCACGATGGGCGAATATTTCCGCGACAACGGCATGCACGCGCTCATCGCCTATGACGATCTGTCGAAACAGGCCGTCGCTTACCGGCAGATGTCGCTGCTGCTGCGGCGGCCGCCGGGCCGGGAAGCGTATCCGGGCGATGTTTTCTACCTGCATTCGCGGCTGCTCGAACGGGCGGCCAAGCTCAATGACGACTACAAGGCGGGATCGCTCACGGCGCTGCCGGTCATCGAGACCCAGGCGAACGACGTGTCGGCCTATATTCCGACGAATGTCATCTCGATCACCGACGGGCAGATCTTCCTGGAAACCGACTTGTTCTACCAAGGCATCAGGCCGGCGGTGAACGTCGGGCTTTCTGTGTCGCGGGTTGGATCGGCAGCACAGATCAAGGCGATGAAACAGGTGGCGGGCAAGATCAAGGGCGAACTCGCGCAGTATCGCGAAATGGCGGCCTTTGCCCAGTTCGGCTCCGATCTCGATGCCTCGACGCAGCGGCTGCTCAATCGCGGCGCAAGGCTTACCGAGCTTCTCAAGCAGCCGCAGTTTGCGCCCCTCAAGGTAGAAGAGCAGGTGGTGGTGATTTATGCGGGGGTGAACGGCTATCTCGATCCCTTGCCGGTCGCGGCGGTGAGAAAATTCGAGGACGGCTTGTTGCGGCTGATGCGCGAGGAGCATGGCGAGGTCCTGGACGCGATCCGCACGCAGAAGGAGATCTCCGATGAGACCGGCCGGAAGCTGAAGGCGGCGGTCGACGCTTATGCCAAGGCTTTCGCCCCATAGCCAGACGATGCATCCCGCAGATCGAGACGTGAGCCAATGCCGAGCCTAAAGGATCTCAGGAATCGCATAGCGTCGGTCAAAGCGACTCGCAAGATCACCAAGGCCATGCAGATGGTGGCAGCGGCGAAACTGCGCCGGGCGCAGGCGGCGGCAATGGCGGCACGCCCCTATTCCGACCGCATGGCCACGGTGCTTGGCAATCTTTCGCGGGCGATGGAGGGCCGGCCCGACGCATCGCCGCTGATCGCCGGCACCGGCAGGCAGCAGACGCACCTCCTCATTGTCGCCACGTCGGAACGCGGCTTGTGCGGCAGCTTCAACTCCTCGATCGTGAAACTGGCGCGGGAACATGCCAACCGGCTGATCGGGGAAGGAAAGACGGTCAAGATTTTCTGTGTCGGCAAGAAGGGTAACGACCAGCTGAAGCGGCTCTATGGCCGCCATATCACCGAGGTGGCGGATTTTCGCGGCGTGAAGCAGCTCGGTTTCCGGCAGGCACAGACGGTCGGAAACCGGATCTTGCGGATGTTCGAGGACGGGCAGTTCGACGTTGCGACGATCTTCTTTTCGGAATTCAAATCCATCATCACGCATCGGCCGCGAGGCCTGCGGCTCATACCGGCGGAGGTGCCCGCGGCGGAAAAAGCGCCCGATCTTGGCGGTGCCGTCTATGAAGCGGAGCCGGACGAGGGCGAAATACTTGCCGAGCTTCTGCCGCGAAACATCAATGTGCAGATCCTCCGGGCGCTTCTCGAAAATGCCGCGTCCGAGGAGGGAGCGCGAATGAGCGCCATGGACAGCGCCACGCGCAACGCGGGCGAAATGATCGACAAGCTGACACTCAAATACAACCGGCAGCGCCAGGCTCAGATCACCAAGGAACTGATCGAAATTATTTCGGGCGCGGAAGCGCTCTAGCAGACTTCAGGGAAAGGACGTCAATCAATGGCGAGGAAAGCGACGAAATCATCCGGATCGGCCGGCCGGGTGGCGCAGGTGCTCGGTGCCGTCGTCGATGTGCAGTTCGATGGCCATCTACCGGAGATTCTCAATGCACTGGAGACGGATAATGGCGGCAACCGACTCGTGCTGGAAGTGGCGCAACATCTCGGCGAAAGCACGGTGAGAACGGTCGCCATGGATACGACCGAGGGGCTGGTGCGCGGCCAGGAGGTGACCGATACCGGCGGGCCGATCACAGTGCCGGTCGGCGATGAAACGCTCGGGCGGATCATCAATGTCATCGGGGAACCCGTGGATCAGGCGGGCCCACTGAAAACTCGCGAGCGGCGCGCCATTCACCAGCCGGCGCCGGAATTCGTGGAGCAATCGACCGAAGCCGAAATTCTGGTCACCGGAATCAAGGTGGTCGACCTCTTGGCGCCCTATGCCAAAGGCGGAAAGATCGGCCTGTTCGGCGGTGCAGGCGTGGGGAAGACAGTCATCATCATGGAGCTGATCAACAATGTTGCCAAAGCGCATGGCGGCTATTCGGTGTTCGCCGGCGTCGGGGAGCGGACGCGCGAAGGCAATGATCTCTATCATGAGATGATCGAATCGGGCGTGAACAAGAAGGGCGGCGGGCCAGGCTCGAAGGCGGCGCTCGTCTACGGCCAGATGAACGAGCCGCCGGGTGCTCGGGCGCGCGTCGGCTTAAGCGGTCTGACGGTGGCCGAGCATTTCCGCGACCAGGGGCAGGATGTGCTGTTCTTCGTCGACAATATTTTCCGGTTCACCCAGGCGGGCTCGGAAGTGTCGGCGCTGCTCGGACGCATCCCGTCGGCGGTCGGCTATCAGCCGACGCTCGCGACCGACATGGGTACCTTGCAGGAACGCATCACCACGACGCAGAAGGGCTCGATCACGTCGGTGCAGGCGATCTATGTGCCGGCGGATGATTTGACCGATCCGGCGCCGGCGACCTCGTTTGCGCATCTCGACGCAACCACGGTGCTGTCGCGCGGCATTGCCGAGAAGGGTATCTATCCCGCGGTCGATCCGCTCGATTCCACTTCGCGCATGCTCGATGCCAGAATCATCGGCGAGGAACATTACCAAACGGCGCGACAAGTGCAGCAGGTGCTACAGCGCTATAAGGGGCTGCAGGACATCATCGCCATTCTCGGCATGGACGAGCTCTCGGAAGAGGACAAGCTCATCGTGGCCAGAGCGCGAAAAATCGAACGCTTCCTGTCGCAGCCGTTTTTCGTCGCCGAGGTGTTCACCGGCTCGCCCGGCAAGCTCGTGCCGCTCGAAGACACGATCAAGGGGTTCAAGGGGCTGGTCAACGGCGATTATGATCATTTGCCGGAGACCGCCTTCTACATGGTGGGCACGATCGAAGAAGCGGTGGAAAAAGCCCAGCGGCTGGCGGCGGAAGCAGCGTAGGGCGGCTCTGGTCATGGCACTGTTGAAATTCGAATTGGTTTCACCGGAGCGGCTGCTGCTCTCGGCCGAGGTCCAGCAGGTGACCGTGCCCGGAACGGAGGGCCTGTTCACCGTGCTGCCGGGCCATGCGCCGGTCCTGTCGACGCTGCAGCCGGGAGTGGTCGACGTGACGACGGCTGAGGCACAACATGAGCGCATTTTCGTGCGCGGCGGTTTTGCGGAAGTAAACCCACGCGGCCTGACAATCCTGGCGGAGGTCGCTATCCCGCTGGCCGAACTCGACTCTGCGGCGCTGGAACGGCAGATCAGCGCCGCGGCGGAGGATGTGAACGACGCGCAGGACGACGAGACGCGCCGGCGGGCACAGGAATCGCTCGATCATCTCAAGGACCTGCGCAGCGCGCTGTAGATAGCGCGCGTCCGATTTCCTTCTCCCCTTTGTGGGAGAAGGTGGCGAGATGCGTTTCAGCATCGAGCCGGATGAGGGGTACCCTCCCTCTGAGTCGCTCTCACTTACCCTCATCGTCATTCCGGCGAAAGCCTCTGATCCAGCTTCACCCACCGCGTCATGGCCGGACTTCCCAATCCGTCATTCGCGGGCTTGACCCGCGAATCTTCTGAAGGAGATGGCCGTGTCAAGCACGGCCATGACGATTTTATGCAATGGCATTATTTCCTCTTGACAACATTCCTATTAGCGGGTAGACATTCTTTACCCTGCTCCGTGAAGGAGGCGCTGTCTGGATGTCGCCTTGAGTGTGGAGAAAGGGCCGGCGCCTGCATGCGGTCCAGTAGGATGAT
>DATFOT010000502.1:0-2170 GCA_035265265.1 Aestuariivirgaceae bacterium
GGAGATAACCTAAAATCATGGCCGAGCGCAGATCTTTATATCCGGAGAATGAGCCCTACAGGGCCGGACGACTCAAGGTTTCCGATCTGCACGAGATCTATTTCGAGGAATGCGGCAATCCGCGCGGGAAACCGGCCGTGCTGATTCACGGCGGACCGGGTGCGGGATGCAGTCCGATAATGAGGCGGCTGCACGATCCAAAGGCCTATCGCATCATCATCTTCGACCAGCGGGGCTGCGGCCGATCCACCCCTCATGCGGAGCTTCGCGAGAACACCACTTGGCATCTTGTTGAGGATATCGAAAAGCTCAGGGCGCATCTGGGCATCGAACGGTGGCAGGTGGCAGGCGGCTCATGGGGCTCGACACTCGGACTAGCCTATGCGCAGGCCCATCCCCTTCGAGTAAGCGAGCTCGTGTTCAGGGGAATTTTTCTTCTGCGTCGATCGGAACTCCTTTGGTTCTATCAAGAGGGCTGCAGCTGGATCTATCCGGATTTGTGGGAGAATTACCTTGCACCGATCCCGCCCGATGAGCGGGGCGACATGATGGCGGCCTATTACCGACGGCTAACCGGAGAAAACCGCATCGACCAGGTGAATTGCGCGCGCGCCTGGAGCCAGTGGGAAGGCGGGACATTGTCGCTGTTTCCCGATGAGGCGCGCGTTGCGCAATTCGGCGAGCAATCCTATGCGGTGGCTTTCGCGCGAATCGAGTGTCACTATTTTGTTAACAGAGGGTTCTTCAAGAGAGACGGGCAGCTTCTGGAGAATGCAGCGCAGGTTGCAATGATTCCGGGCGTTATCGTTCACGGGCGCTATGATGTGGTGACCCCGGTAAAGAATGCGTTCGATCTTCATCGCGCCTGGCCGCGGGCACAGCTTCGTATCGTTTCCGATGCCGGACATGCGACGACGGAACCCGGGATCGTACATGAACTCGTTCAGGCGACCGACGGATTCCGGTAAGGGGAGAATCACCGCAGAGGGCTATCGCGCACCGCTGCATGCGATCGGTGATTCGGCCGAGCCGACATGCATCGCAATCAGGATGGCAGCGGTCGCAATTCGCCAAGGAAGCATCGATTGCGCCAACCACCGGACGAGCATCGGTTTTTCATGTTGGCGGCGGTTGCAGAAACGATCGTGCGCCCAAAATTTGTCACGGTTCGGTCGCGTTGGCGCCGATGTCACAGCGCAGTCTTCGCTTCATCGATGCGGCGGGGAACTTCATCGACATTAGAAACGTCTTTGATGGCCCGGCTATTGGTCGCGCTGGCTCCTGTCGCCGTCCCGAGCCCGCGTGTACCTGGTCTGCCCGTTTCGCAAGGAACGGGCAGACCGCCTCGACCGGTCAGATTGCGCTGCCGCCGCGCTTTTCATCCAGCTGGCGAATAAAGGCCAGAAATCGCTCGAAATATTTTTCGAAGAGATCCATCACGCGGTCAAGATCCTTGTCGCTCGGCAGAACCAGCTGCGGTCCCTGCTTCCCATCGGCTTGCGACAGCCGTGATTTCAATTCCGCGTTCTCTTTCTCCAGTGCGGCAATCTCGTCGTGCAGCTGCTTGCGGTCGTCACCGAGAGTCTTGCAGCTCCACTCTCCCGCCTTCGAGGCGCAATGCGAGACGGCGCCGGTCACGGTATCGAGACGGATGAAGCTGTGCCGATCAGCTTCCTTTAGAACAAAACGTCCAGCTTCCTCCGCGAGCGCCGAGGATGGCGCGGCAAGCAGGCTGAGTGGCAACAGCAGGGCAGCGCGTTCAGACGCTTTTTGCAGGAAATCTGCCATAAAACGTATCTCCGGTCTTCGCCATGTCGACCAGCAGCGCCGGAGGGCGGTAGCGATCGCCGTATTTGCGCTGGTAGGTCCGGCACTTGGCCAGGAAGGCCTTGCTTCCCATCGTATCAATATAGGAGAGCGGACCCCCGGTGAAAGGGGCAAAGCCGAACCCCAGAATAGCACCGATATCGGCTTCGCGGACGTCGGTCAGCACGCCTTCGTCGAAACAGCGGACGGTCTCAAGTGCCTGGATCAGCAGCAGGCGCTCTTTGAGCTCATCAAAGGAGAAGGCGGAAGCATCCTTAGGCGGCAATATTTCCGTCAAACCCGGCCAAAGGCGTTTTTTCTGGCCCGCCGGATAATCATAAAAGCCTTTTCCGTTCTTGCGGCC
>DATFOT010000503.1:0-7025 GCA_035265265.1 Aestuariivirgaceae bacterium
GCGAAGAGCCGTGGCGGAGACCAGGAATTGGCGGGCCCTTGGTTTTTCCCGAGCGTCGACGACTACCGCCATCTGCTCGACCAGAAGGGGTTCATCGTGAAGCGCATCGGTCTCTTTTCTCGGCCAACCCTGCTGAAGACCGGCATGATATCCTGGCTCAAGCTGTTCAGAGAGCCGTTTTTCCAGCAGTTCGGCGAAGCCATGGATGAGGCCCTCGAAGAGGCTGAGGCATTGCTGAAGCCTTCGCTTTGCGATGCCGGCGGCCGCTGGACGGCCGATTATGTTCGGCTCCGCGTCGAGGCGCTGCGGCCATGAGGCGGATTGCTCTGGCGATCGTTCTTTTGGCGGGAGCGCTCGGTTCGTCCGCTTCGGCGGAGCGTCTCAAAAACCCGGTGGCGCTCTTCGCCGGGCTCGACAAGATCACCGGCATCATCACCGCCTTCGACGTTGCGGTCGACGAGACCAGGCAGTTCGGCTCGCTCGTCGTCCGCCCGCGTGTGTGTTATTCCCGCCCCCCGGAGGAGGAGCCGAAGACCACGTCATTCGTCGAAGTCGAGGAGATCGGCCTCAACCGGAAAAAGCGCCGCATCTTCTCCGGGTGGATGTTCGCCGAAAGCCCCGGCCTCAATGCGGTCGAGCATCCCGTCTATGATGTGTGGCTCACCGCTTGTATCGATCCCGATGCGCCAAAGCCTGTGATCGAGGAGGATCTGACCCCCGGCCCGCACGAGCAGCAGCAGGTGCCCCAGGACAACGAATAGCGCACAGGTCCTCCCAGAAACTGAAGGTCGCATTGAGCTATTAAGTGCATTGGCAGCGTCACATTAATGAACAGGGGAAGCATTTGCTCACTTGGCTACGGAAAGTCATCGAAGACCCGCGCACCGATCGGGCCATCATGCTGCTCATCGTGCTCAACGCCCTCACGCTTGGGATCGAAACGAGTGAGCGCGCGATGGCACAGTTCGGCACGCTGCTCAGGCTGTTCGACCGCGTGGTGATCATCATCTTCGTCGTGGAGATTTTGGCCAGGCTGATCGTGCAGCGCTCGAAGTTCTTCAAGGATGGCTGGAACCTCTTCGATGCCTGCGTCGTCGGCATCGTGCTTGCCCCGGCCACGTCGGCCTTTTCGGTGTTGCGCGCGCTGCGGGTGTTGCGGGTGCTGAGGCTCATCACAACGGTGCCGGCGCTGCAGAGAGTAGTCGGGGGGCTGATCAAGGCATTGCCGGGGATGAGCTCGATCATTCTGCTCATCGGCCTGATTTTCTACGTCAGCGCGGTCATGGCGGTGAATCTCTATGGCCAGGACTACCCCCACCTGTTCGGCTCGCTCGGTGTGTCGCTCTACACGCTGTTCACCATCATGACGCTGGAGGGCTGGGTTGAAGGCGTGGTGAACCCGATCATGCAGACGCACCCGAACGCATGGCTGTTCTTTATCCCCTTCATCGTTTTCACCACCTTCACCGTGCTGAACCTTTTCATCGGCATCATCGTCAATGCCATGCAGGAGGAGCACGCCAAGGCCGAGGCTGCGGAGCGCGAAGCGGAACGCCGGGTCGAGCGGGATTTCATGCATGCGGAGACGGTTCCGCTCATGCACCGGCTGACCGACCTTAAACAAGAGATCAGCGCCCTGCGTGAGGAACTGTCGTCATCGTCAGCTGCCGTTGACGATAAACCGGCCCTGCGCGAGAAGCGCGGCGGTCCTCGCTGACTTGCCGGCATGGCGACGGTACGGCGGCGCAAATTCATTTAGCACGGGGAGGCAATCATGCTCGGATGGTTTCAGGCGCTTATGCCCAAGGAGGAGCGTTTCTTCGAACTCTTCGAGCAGCACGCCGCAATCGTCGTGGCTGCAGCCGAGGCATTGCGCAGCCTGCTGCTCGGAGGCGACACCATTGAGCGTTACTGCAGGGTGATTTTCGAGCGCGAGGCCGAAGCCGATGAAGTCAACCGCACGGTTTTAACGGCAGTGCGCCGCACGTTTATCACCCCGTTCGACCGCAGCGACATTCAGGATTTGGTGACCTCTATGGATGATGCCATTGACCAGATGAACAAGACCGCCAAGACGATCACGCTGTACGAGGTGCGCAGTTTCGATCCGCAGATGCAAGAGATGGGCGACGTTATTTTGGAAGCCGCCGGTTTGCTGCTCGAAGCGGTGCCCCTTCTGCGGTCGATTGGCAGCAATGCGGAGCGTCTCCACGGGCTTACCGAAAGGATCATCCAGGTGGAGGAGCGCGCCGATCAGCTTTACGATCAAGGACGCAAGGCGCTGTTTTTAGCCACGCGCCGGTTGGAAAAAGGCGGCGCTATGAGCTTCATCATTGGCGGCGAGATCTATGATCATCTCGAGAAGGTCGTCGACCGGTTCGAAGACGTATCGAACGAGATCAACGCCCTCGTCACCGACCACCTGTAGCCGGTTCGGAAATGGACGCCCTCTTAGGTCCCGCCGGTCTCATCGGTCTCATCATTGTGGCGCTGATATTCGATTTCCTGAACGGCCTGCATGATGCCGCGAACTCTATTGCGACGATTGTCTCCACGCGTGTGCTGCGGCCGCGATATGCGGTGATATGGGCGGCGTTCTTTAATTTCATTGCGTTTCTTTTCTTTGGTCTCCACGTTGCCGCGACCATCGGAACCGGCATTGTGGCTGCCGAGATCGTTGATGCAGCGGTGATCTTTGGTGCCTTGATGGGCGCCATCTCCTGGAACTTGATAACCTGGTGGGCGGGCATTCCGTCGAGCAGCTCTCATGCATTAATCGGCGGGCTGGTCGGAGCCGGTGTTGCCAAGGCCGGCACCGGGGCCCTGGTATGGGCGGGGTTGGCGAAAACGATTGCCGCCATTGTGTTGTCGCCGCTCACCGGATTCATCTTGGCCTTACTGCTCGTGCTTCTGGTGTCATGGTTGATGGTGCGCACCACGCCGCACGCCGTGGATGTCCTTTTTCGCACCCTGCAGTTCGTCTCTGCTTCCATGTACTCGCTGGGGCATGGCGGCAATGATGCGCAAAAGACAATGGGAATCATTGCGGTGCTGCTGTTTTCGCAAGGATATCTCGGCAGCGAATTCTATGTTCCCTTCTGGGTGGTGATCGTTTGCCAGGCGGCCATGGGTCTCGGCACGCTCATCGGTGGCTGGCGAATCGTGCACACGATGGGGTCTAGGATCACCCGCTTGACGCCCATGCAGGGCTTCTGTGCCGAAACCGGCGGAGCCATCTCGTTGTTTGCCGCGACCTGGCTGGGAATTCCGGTTTCGACCACTCACACGATTACGGGAGCGATCATCGGTGTTGGCGCCGCGCGAAAAGTCTCCGCCGTTCGCTGGAACGTGGCCAGCAACATCGTGCTGGCCTGGATCATTACTTTGCCGTCCTCGGCCCTCATCGCCGCCGTTTTTTATGGGTTGATTGAAGTGATCCTATGATGCGTATCGAGCCTGTCTTTCTGTTCGATCTCGACGGAACGCTCGTCGACAGCGTGTATCAGCATGTCCTGTCGTGGAAGGAAGCGCTGGATGCCGAGGGCATCGAACTGTCCGTCTGGCGCATCCACCGCAAGATCGGAATGAGCGGCGGTCTGTTCACCAACCAGCTTCTGCGCGAAACCGGGCTCGACATCAGCGCCGAGCGGGTTGAGCGCCTGCGCCGGCACCATGCCGTCGCCTATCGCCGGCACGCCGGCAATATCCGCCCGCTCCCCGGTGCCCGCGAGCTGCTGTCATGGCTGTCGGAAGCAGGCATCCCCTGGGCGATCGCGACCAGCGGGCGCATGGAAACCGCCGCCGTCAATCTCGCTGCGCTAGGCGTCGATCCTCACCGCATCCCCGTCGTTACCCGTGATCAGGTCAAATATGCCAAGCCCGATCCTGATCTGTTTCTTGCCGCTGCCGGCCGTTTGAGCGCGCCCATCGACACGGCGGTCGTCGTCGGCGACAGCATCTGGGATATGCTGGCCGCGGCGCGATGCCGGGCGCTCGGGGTCGGCTTGCTCTGTGGCGGCTATGGGATGGAGGAGCTGCAGCAATCGGGCGCGCTGCGCGTCTATGAGGACCCCAAGGATCTCCTCGTCCATATCGACGAGGTCGGCGGCCGGCGATAACGGCCTGCTACAAAATCTTGCCGATCGCATCGTCCTATGGGTGCGCCGCCAGGCGCAGCACGGTTTCGGGATCGCCGTCGTCCTTGAAGGCATGGAAGTCGGCCTCGGCGCTGAGCGCGGTTTCCAGCATCTGCTGATACTTGCGCCGGGTCACCTCGCGGGCACCGAACCTTTTGAGATGATCGTTGATGAACTGCGCGTCCAGCAACCGGAAGCCGCCCTTGTTCAGCCGCGCGACGAGATGCACCAGCGCCACCTTGCTCGCGTCTGTTTCGCGCGAAAACATGCTCTCCCCGAAAAACGCCGCGCCGATCCTCACCCCATAAAGCCCGCCGCACAGCCGATCCTCCTGCCACGCTTCCACCGAATGGCAGAACCCCATCTTATGAAGCTGCGTATAAAGCGCCGTGATCCTTCTGTTGATCCAGGTCGAGCTGCGTGCCGGCGTTCGCTCGGCGCAGCCTGCGATCACGTCCGAAAACGCCGCGTCCGTTTTGATGGTGAAAATTTGCTGCCGGACCGTCTTGCGCAGGCTGTGCGGCACGTGAAACCCATCGAGCGGCAGCACCCCGCGAAACTCCGGTTCTACCCAGTAGAGCGTATTGTCCTCGGCATTCTCGGCCATCGGGAAAACGCCGGCGGCATAGGCCTTGAGCAGGACTTGCGGCGTTATCGTGGTCATTCTTCACCCTCGGGCGATGAAATGCTCCAGCCAGTGAATATCGTAATCGCCGTTCATGATATCTGGTTCCTGCAGGAGGCGCTGGAACAGCGGAATGGTGGTGTCGACCCCCTCGATCACATATTCGCCGAGCGCCCGCTTGAGCCGCATCAGGCATTCGTTGCGGGTTTTGCCGAACACGATGAGCTTGCCGATCAGGCTGTCGTAATAGGGCGGTATGTGATAGCCCGCATAGATTGCCGAATCGATCCTCACCCCAAGTCCTCCCGGCACGTGAACCGCGTCCACCCGGCCGGGCGAGGGCACGAAGGTCTTGGGGTTTTCCGCGTTGATCCGGCACTCGATCGCATGGCCGGCAAAATTGATGTCCTCCTGCGTGCGGCCGAGCGGTGCGCCCGCAGCGATGCGGATCTGCTCCTGAACGAGGTCAAGCCCGGTGAGCATTTCCGTCACCGGGTGTTCGACTTGCAGCCGCGTGTTCATCTCGATGAAATAGAACTC
The DNA here is from genome assembly GCA_035265265.1 of Aestuariivirgaceae bacterium. Classification (GTDB taxonomy): domain Bacteria; phylum Pseudomonadota; class Alphaproteobacteria; order Rhizobiales; family Aestuariivirgaceae; genus DATBLQ01. Next base: position 5,302 of record DATFOT010000503.1, read on the forward strand.
GCCATCCTCATAGAGGAACTCGACCGTGCCGACCCCGGAATAGCCGAGCTTGGCGCAGGCATGCGCCACCCGCTCACCAATGGCGGCCCGCTGGCTGCTGTTGAGCGCCGGCGAATGCGCTTCCTCCCAGATCTTTTGATGGCGCCGTTGCAGCGAGCAGTCGCGTTCGCCCAGATGCACGGCATTGCCGGCACCATCGCCCAGGACCTGGATTTCGATATGGCGAGGCTTGTCGAGGAACTTCTCGATATACACCTCGTCATTGCCGAAGGCTGCCTTCGCCTCGGCTTGCGCCGTCAGCATCGACCTTTCCATTTCCGCTTCCGTTCGGGCGACCTTCATGCCGCGGCCGCCGCCGCCGGCCGTCGCCTTCACCAGCACCGGATAGCCGATGCTTCGCGCAACCGCGATCGCCTCGGCCACATTGCGCACGCCCCCCTCGGAGCCCGGCACTACTGGTATGCCGAGCGCCTTCGCGGTTTTCTTGGCCTCGATCTTGTCGCCCATCAGCCGGATATGTTCCGCGCTCGGCCCGATGAAGGTGATCCGGTGCTCGGCAAGGATCTCGGCGAACCGGGCATTTTCCGAGAGAAAGCCGTAGCCGGGGTGGACCGCCTCCGCGCCCGTGATCTCGCAGGCCGACACGATCGCCGGAATGGACAGATAGCTGTCGCGGGCAGGGGGCGGGCCGATGCACACGCTCTCGTCGGCAAGCCGGACATGCATCGCATTCTCATCGGCCGTCGAGTGCACGGCAACCGTGGCGATGCCGAGCTCGCGGCATGCCCGCATCACCCTGAGTGCGATTTCCCCCCGGTTGGCGATCAGAATCTTGTCGAACATCGGCTACTCGATGACCAGAAGCGGCTCGCCATACTCCACCGGCTGACCATTCTCGACGAAGATATGCGTAACCCGGCCTGCGCGCGGCGCATGGATCTGGTTCATCGTCTTCATTGCTTCGATGATGATGATCGTCTGGCCTTCTTTCACCTCTTTGCCGATTTCGGCGAAATTGGCAGCGCCGGGCGCGGGCGCCAGATAGGCCGTTCCCACCATCGGTGATTTGACCACGCCTGGATGGGCGGCGAAGTCTGCGGCCTCCGGTGCTGCCGCGGCCGTCGATGCGGCTCCTCCTTGCACATGGATCGCATTGTGCTCGCCTCGCCCGACGATGCCCGTGACATGCTGAGCTTCCCTGGCGAGCCGCACCCGGATGTTCTTGTCTTCGATTTCAAGCTCGCCGAGGCCGGTTTCCTGCAGGAGATTGGCAAGCTCGCGTATCAGTTCCGCTGTTGCGCCAAGCTCGGGCCCTTCGAAATCGGAAAGCGCCAGACCGGGTGGCCGTTCCTTGCCGGGTTTCTTCAGTTTGGCCATGACTTAAGACTTTCCGTATTTCTTGCGAACCGCGGCAAGCGCCTCAAGCGCGAACTCGTAACCCTGCCCGCCGAAGCCGCAGATCACGCCCTCCGCGACCCCCGACACATAACTTGTGTGCCGAAACGGCTCCCGCTTGTAGATATTGGACAGGTGAACCTCGATGACCGGAAGATCGCAGGCCTTGAGCGCGTCGTGGAGAGCAACCGACGTATGCGTATAGGCCGCGGCATTGATGATGATGCCGGACGCCTTGTCCCGCGCCTCCTGCACCCAGCCCACGAGTTCGCCCTCGATATTGGTCTGGCGGACATCGACCGAATAGCCGAGCACGCCGGCCTTGGCTT
>DATFOT010000504.1:0-12521 GCA_035265265.1 Aestuariivirgaceae bacterium
TCGGCGTCATCCGGCTTCCAGCTGATGTCCTCAGCCGTTTTGCTTATCTCCGCTGCTGGAACCGCAGGCGCCGAGCTTTCAATCTCTCTCGACGCACTCTTCGTCGCCGCCGCGCGCTCCAGTACCGCCGCACTGTCTTGCTCCACGGCCCGTGAGCGCAGGATCGCCTGGCTCGCCCATCCCTTGTTCCACGGCACGGGCGAGCGCGCGATGTCGATTATTGTTTCCTTTCCGGCATCATCGATGACCGTCAAGGTCTCGGTCGCCGAAGCAAGACTCATCACCAGACCGCTCCGTTCTTTCAGCGCCTGCAATGAACCGGCGGCAAGGAGGCTGAGGGCCCGTCCGTTCGCATAGAGCAAGTCCGTGCCGCGCATGATGACGAGTGCTGCCTTCTCTGCTTCGAGCCTCTCCGTGATGATCGCCGGAATATTCTCGCTCGCCGCCGGTTGCGTCGCACGCTTCTCCGGGCTTCGCTGGGCCGGCTGGGAAGGCAAGGAGCTTGCCCCGGTGAGCATGCGTTCGAGTGCACGCCGCTCCGTGACATCCTCGATAGTTACTATGAGGCGATAAGGGTTCTTGGTACCTTTTTCCATCCGGTGAGCGACTAGCCGGGCCTCGCGCGGGCCGAGGCTCGTCGTGCATCGGCAGATTGCGCTCATCGTCCCGGCCTTGAGCGCCCGGGAAAACAAGGCCTTCGCCGCCGCGCCGTCATCGAAGAGCTGCGCGAGGTTGGCGCCCTTCTCTGCCGGGAAAAATTCCCGCGCCGCTGCATTCCGGTGGATGACCTTGCCATCCCCGTCGGTCACCACTGCGGCAAGTGGGAGGTGCAGGAAGGCTTCTGCAAGTACGCTCGGCTCGGCCGCCGCTAGTGGGCCCCGGCCGATGAGCAGCACGCCCTGACGCCCGTCGGTGAGCGGATGAAGGCTGCAGGATGCATCGAGCGCGACCTCGGCCTCGAGGCCTGGGAATTCAAAGCGCTCAAGGCGCGTTTCATTGCCCCGGAGCTCCGCTTTTAATCGTCGTACGAGAGCAAGACCCGCGTCCTCCGTATGAAACCGCCTGTCGCGCAGATCGAACAATGTATCGGCACCGAAGAGCCGCAAGGCTGCTCCATTGGCCCAGGCAATTCGCAGTCGGTCGCCGTCCCATAACAGGCAGGCGGCGTCATGCCGTTCCAGCATTTCGCGCGTGGGTGCTGAAGCCTCCCTCACCCCGTAAACTCCCACTCACTGGCTCGAACAGAGGCCCGGTCCTTGGGCCGATTCGCAAGGATTAACCGAACACTAACCATACCTGAATCGCGCGGTCCAGCAGCTAGGAGGAAGGGGTGCAACTGGAGCGGGACTTGCTTTAAGCTCCTGGTGCGCTGCAAAAGCTAATATTGCAGGGCAACATCAGCCCCTGTAGGGTTCGGCCGGCTCAGAGCGAGGACGTTGAATGACGATGATGCCCCATCCCCTTCCTGACGATATGCGCGTCATCGCCGGCCGTTCGCTCGATGCGGCCGAGGCCACGCTCGAGCGGACCGCCGACTCCGCTCTCGAAGCGGTTCGCTTCATCGATCTGGCCTCTGCCGGCTGGAAGCAGAGGGCAACGGATTTTCAGCTGAAAGCGCTGGAGATTGCTGAGAACAATGCTCAGGCCTGTCTGCGCTATTGGCGTGGTCTGCTTTCGGTCAGCGCGCCGGCGGAATTTCAGGAATTCAATTATGGCTTTCTTGGTGATCAGTCGGCCATGTTCCTGCGCCAGTCCTTCGAGCTGAGCCACCTCGCGCTTCGGCTCGCTGTAGATATCCCGCAATCCTTCGCAGGCTTGAAATCCTCGAGCTTTTCGGCATAGGTTGCGCGGGAAAGAGGCCCTGTGCAGCTGTAGCTCAGTTGGTTAGAGCATCGGATTGTGGATCCGGGGGTCGGTGGTTCGAGTCCACCCAGCTGTACCATTCCGTGCCATCACCCCTCCGCCAGTCCCCGTTCAATTGAACGTCCGAGCTTGCGGACGAGCTCGTCCATCTCGCCGTCGGTGATGATATAGGGTGGCGCGATCAGCACATGATCGCCATTGATGCCGTCGGCCACACCTCCCATCGGATAGCAGATCAACCCTTCCTCCATGCCCGCTGCCTTGATCTTCGCCCAGAGCCGCCGCGCCGCCGGAAACGGCGCCTTGCTCGCCCTGTCGGCGACGAGTTCGAGAGCAATGAACAATCCACGGCCGCGAATGTCGCCGATATGCGGATGATCTGCGAAGCGTCGGCGCAGCACCTGCATCAACTCCTGGCCCTTCGTGCTGACGCGCGCGACGAGCCCCTCATCGGCGATCACCTTCTGCACCTCGAGTGCCGCCGCCGCGGCGACCATATGCCCCACATAAGTGTGGCCGTGCTGGAATGCGCCCGAGCCCCGCTCGAGCTCCTCTGCCAGCGGCTCGCGAACCATTAGCGCGCCAATGGGCTGATAGCCCCCGCCGAGCCCCTTGGCGAGAGTGATCATGTCCGGCACCACGCCTTCCTGTTCGAAAGCATGCAGACTGCCGCAGCGGCCCATGCCGCACATCACCTCATCGAGGATCAAAATTGCGCCATGCCGGTCGCAGATGCGGCGGATCTCCCGGAAATATCCCGGCGCCGCCGCCACGGCGCCGAGCGTGGCGCCGACAACCGTCTCGGCGATGAAGGCAAGCGCGCGCTTCTCGCCGAGCTCCGCCATCGACCGGTCGAGCGCCCCTGCCGTCCTCAATCCATAATCGGCCAGGCTCTCGTCGCTTTTCTGATGCCGATAGGCGAAACACGGCTCGATGAGGCGCACATTGGGCGTCAGGATCGGATCATAAAGCGCGCGCCGTCCCTTGTTGCCGGAAACCGACAACGCGCCGATGCTGTTGCCATGATAGGAGAACCAGCGCGAGATGAAATGGTCGCGAGAAGCTTCGCCGCGTTCGACGGCGATCTGCCGGGCGAGTTTCAGCGCCGCTTCCGTCGCTTCCGAGCCGCCAGATACGAAAAACACCCGCCACGGGCCGCCCGGGGCTGTCGCCGAAAGCCGTTCCGCCAGTTCTTCCGCTGCCTCGCTGGTGAAGAATGATGTATGCGCGAATTGAAGCCGGTCGAGCTGCCGCTTGATCGCCGCAATCACCCGCTCATGGCCGTGGCCGAGACACGACACCGCAGCACCTCCCGAAGCATCGAGATAGAGCTTCCCGCCCGCATCGCGGATGTAACAGCCGCTGCCGCTGTCCGCCGCAAGGTAGCTTGCCGACAGCGACCGATGAAACACCCGCGACCGGTTGGATGACCTATTCACGTCCTTCCCCGAACTATCGCCGCTTTTCTTTTCCGCAATGATGCTTATGAACTTCACCGGCAATTGGCAAGTGAGCCTGAAGAGAGGCATGTGATCGACGATCCCCGGCAGTTCCTCAGAGGCTTGCTCGATGCCGCCATTGCAGCGGCCGATCCGGCCCTGTGCGTCCCTCCCTTTCTCCCTGCACCGACAAAGGGTCGCACCATCGTCATTGGTGCCGGAAAAGCCAGTGCCGCTATGGCCGCCTCGGTCGAAGCTCATATGCCGGGCCCTCTCTCCGGTCTCGTGATCACGCGCTATGGTCACGCGGTCCCATGCCGGCATATCGAAATCGTCGAGGCCGCCCATCCGGTCCCCGATACGCGCGGTCGCGACGCAGCGCGGCGAATAGCTTCAATGGTCGAAAATCTCTCCCCCGATGATCTCGTCCTCTGTCTCATGTCGGGCGGCGGTTCGGCACTTCTCGCTGCTCCCGCCGACGGTCTGACCCTCGAGGATAAGCAGGAGGTGAACCGTCAGCTCCTCGCCTCGGGCGCTCCCATTTCGGCGATGAATTGTCTCCGCAAGCATCTATCCATGCTGAAGGGCGGCCGCCTTGCGCTGCGCGCTTACCCCGCCCGCCTTTTGTCTCTGATTATTTCCGACGTGCCGGGCGATGATCCCGCAATCGTCGCGTCAGGCCCGACCGTCGCCGACCCGACCACCAGCGCCGACGCGCTCGCCATCGTGAGCCGATACGGCCTAGCTCTCGCGCCCCGCGTGATGGATTACCTCAGCAGCCCCCGCTCCGAGACGCCGAAGCCCGGCGACCCGCGCCTGGCCAGGGCCGAGGCCAGGATCATCGCCGATCCCGCGCGTTCGCTGGCAGCTGCCGCCGCCTTCGCCAAAGCCCGCGGGATGACGCCGGTCAGCCTTGGCGACCGCGTTGAAGGCGAGGCTCGCGAGGTGGGGCAGCGCCACGCCGAGGAAGCGCAGCGTGCACTGGGCTCCTCGGTTATCCTCTCTGGGGGCGAGACGACCGTGACGCTCCGCGGCAAAGGCCGCGGCGGCCGCAATGCCGAATATCTTTTGAGCCTCGCCATAGCGCTCGGGCCCGGTGCCGGCCGCTATGCCATCGCTGCCGATACCGACGGTATCGACGGTTCGGAAGATAATGCCGGAGCGCTCATCACGCCCGACACGCTCCATCGCGCCCGCTCGCTCGGCATCGACCCTGAGGCTTGTCTTGGCGACAATGACGCCTACCGATTTTTCGAGCGGCTCGGCGATCTCGTGGTCACCGGGCCCACCTTGACCAACGTCAACGACTTCCGCGCGATATTGGTTTAAGCGCAGCTACAGAGTGGGCATGATCCGCCATGATGCCACATACTGCCTGCCGTCTGCCGAGTTCAGCACTTCTTCGACCTTTGCAACCGACTTCGCGATGATTTCGTGAGGTTTGCTTGTTGCAACCTGGCGCTTCACCTCGAGCAGAGCTGTATTTGCACTGTCCAGTCGTCCTGCCAGCAATTTGGCGAGGTAGAGCAAAGCAGTGGGATTTTCCGATAGCAGCGTTTCTGCATCGGCGACATTGAACTCCGATCGCTCGAGAGCCCGCACGTCGGCCGTGTGAGGCTTTTCGAGCAGAACGGCCAGCTCGCCGAATACTGTTCCTGCCTCGGACACTCGAGCTATTTGAATCCCGTCCTTTATGATTTCCACGGCCCCATGCCTGAGGACGAAGAGTCGTCCTGTCGTGGAACCGGCGGCAAGCACGATTTCCCCCGGCTGAAACGTCGAGACCGGCAGAGTTGTGAGGCTGTTATGAAAGTCAGTGGCGCTTGCAATGAGCGGCATCTCTGTTCCTCCCCGTCGGCTAGGATTGAGCAGAGTATAATCGGCAAACCGCTTAGGCGGGAGACTCCGGCCACACCCTAGTCGATGAGCTCATAGGCCGGCACGGTCAGAAACGGCTCGAACCTCTCCTTCGTCGACAGGCTGCGGAACAGAGCGATTGCTTCGGCAAATCTCCCCGCGTCAAAAGCCTTTGCGCCGATTTCGTTTCTAACCCTTGCCATTTCATCGCCGAGGCAGCGCTCGAAGAAATTCACGTCGACCGTCGCGCCGCTGTCGAGGCTGGCGCCAGAGTAAATCCACTGCCAGATCTGCGATCGACTGATCTCGGCCGTGGCCGCATCTTCCATGAGATCATAGAGCGGCACCGCACCTCGCCCCCTGAGCCACGCTTCCAGATATTGCACGCCCACACGGATGTTCTCGCGAAAGCCCGCCTCCGTCCGCGCTCCTTCATGAACCTGGAGCAGGTCGGTTTGCCGGGCCGTCACCTCTTCACGCTTCACATGCAGCTGGTTCTTCGACGCCATGAGCCGGTCGAAGACCTCCTTGGCCACGGGAACGAGATCGGGATGGGCGACCCACGTGCCGTCATGCCCATTGCGCGCCTCGCGCTCCTTGTCGGCTCTGACCTTGGCGAAAGCCGCTTCATTGGCTGCCGCATCCTTTCGGTTGGGGATCTGAGCTGCCATGCCGCCCATTGCATAGGCGCCGCGCCGATGGCAGGTCCTGATCAGGAGATTGCTGTACGCCGCCAAAAAGGCTTTCGACATCACCACTTGCGAACGGTCCGGCAGCACATATTCGCCATGTGATTTGAGCGTCTTGATGAAGGAAAAAATATAGTCCCAGCGTCCGCAATTGAGCCCGGTGATGTGATCCTTCAGGGAAAACAGGATTTCATCCATCTCGAACGCAGCGGGAAGCGTTTCGATCAGCACCGTCGCCTTGATAGTGCCCCTGGGCAGGCCGAGCCGCTCCTGGGCCGCGATAAAAACGTCGTTCCATAGCTGGGCCTCGCGATGGCTCTCCATTTTCGGCAGGTAGAAATAGGGGCCCGACCCCGCTTCGAGGGCCGGTTTCGCATTGTGGAAAAAATAAAGCCCGAAGTCGAACAGCGCGCCGGCCATCGGCTCGCCGTCGACCGTCAGATGCTTCTCTACGAGATGCCAGCCCCGCGGCCGCACGATGAGCACCGCCGGATTGGGGCTCAGAGAATAATGCTTTCCGCTTAGCGGATCGGTGAAATCCAGCTTTCCCTGCCAGCGGTCGATCAGATTGATTTGGCCTTCGATCATATTGGCGAAGGTTGGCGAATTGGAATCCTCGAAATCGGTCATGAACACCGGCGCGCCGGAATTGAGCGCATTGATGATCATCTTGCGGTCGGTCGGGCCGGTGATCTCGACGCGCCGGTCGAGGAGATCGGCGGGAATTGCTCCGATCGTCCAGTTAGCCTCGCGTATCTCACGGGTTTCAGTCAGAAAATCGGGCAGCGCGCCCTCATCGAATTGCGCCTGGCGCGAGGCGCGTCGGTCCATCAGCCCCCGCCGGCGCGTCTCGAAATTGCGGTGGAGAAGGGCAAGGAACTCCAGTGCCTCGACCGTCAGCGCCCGCTCATGGCCGGGCTCCGTTTTGCCTTTCAGGGTGACGCCGTTCGGTAACGCTGTTTTCTGCTGCAGATTCATCGATGCAAGCTGCTCTCTATTGATGATTTGAGTTCTTTTAGCGGCCTCGCCCGCACTGTCCAGCCCGGCATGAATATGTTGTTACTGAAAGGGCCGGGGCCCGCCGGTTGCCCAGTCCAGAAGCTCGACCGTGTGCACGACCGGTATGGCGGTGCCGCTGGCGATCTGGGTCATGCAGCCGATATTTCCCGTGGCGATCACCTGCGGGCGCGTGGCTTCGATATTGCGAAGCTTGCGCTGCTTCAGCTGGGCCGCGATCTCCGGCTGGAGAATATTATAGGTGCCGGCCGACCCGCAGCACAAATGCCCCTCCGCCGGCTCCACCACCTCGAATCCCGCCCGCGCCAGGAGCATCCTGGGCTCGCGGCTGATCTTCTGTCCATGCTGCATCGAGCAGGCGGAGTGATAGGCCACCCTCAAGCGTTCCGGCGCCTGCGCTTCAAAGCCGAGGGCCTGCAAATATTCGCTGATGTCCTTTGCGAGGCCTGCGATCCTTGCCGCTTTCTCGCGGTACGCGGGGTCGCCTGCGAACATATGGCCATAATCCTTGACCATCGTTCCGCAGCCCGACGTGTTGATGACGATTGCATCGATAGCGCCCAGCTTCTCGGCTTCCGTCCAGGCGTCTATCAGCGCGCGTGCCCGTGCCTGGCCCTCCGCCTCCTGGCCGAGATGATGGGTCAGGGCACCGCAGCATTTGGCTTTTGCCGGGATAATCACTTCGATCCCCAGCCGGGTGAGCAGCCGCACGCTTGCCGCGTTGATTGCAGGATCGAGCACGTTCTGTGCGCAGCCGGCAAGGAGGATGACCCGTCCCCGCCGCTCCCCGGCCGGACGCTTGACGCCGGGCTCAGCCGACGGCTCCCGTGCAGGAAGCCGGTCGGGAGCGAGATCGAGCATCGCCTTGATCCGCGGAAAGGCCTTGATGAACCCGCTCAGCGGTTTGACGAGCCGCGCTAGTCGCAAAGCCGCCCGCAGCCGTGCAGGCTCCGGCAAGACCGCTCCAACGAGCTTTCGCAGCAGGCGGTCAGTCATCGGTCGCTTGAACGTTTTCTCGACATGCGCCCGGCCCTGATCGATGAGATGCATGTAGTCGACGCCCGAGGGGCAGGTCGTCACGCAGGCAAGGCACGACAGGCACCGGTCGATATGCTTTGCGACATCTGCCGTTGCCGGCTTGTCGTTCTCGAGCATGTCCTTGATCAGATAGATGCGCCCGCGGGGCGAATCGAGTTCATCGCCGAGCAGCACGTAAGTCGGACAGGTCGCCGTGCAAAAGCCGCAATGGACGCATGCCCTGAGGATCCGGTTTGCCTCCGCAAGCTTCGGATCTTTCAGCTGTTCGGCGGTAAAATTAGTCTGCATCACACGCCCTCATACATGCGTGATGGGTTGAGCACTCGCTGCGGATCGAAGGAGGCTTTCACCCGCCGCGTGAGCGCGGCAAGGGCAGGCGGCTGCGGTTCGAAGACCGCCACCGACTGCCGCACGCCCTCCGGCGCTCGGATCAGCGTCGCATGGCCGCCAAAAGCTTTGAGCGCGCTGCGGATCGCACCTTCATCACCGTCGGCCGAGAACGGCACCGCAAGCCAGATCAGCCCGCCGCCCCAGTCGCAGAAATACTTGGCATCGACGGCTTCGCGGATCGACCTTATGACCGCTCCGCTGCTGTTCGCCGGCACCGACAGCCGCCATATGAGGTGGTTGGCATAAGTTTCAAGCGGCCTGGTATCTCGGATCGCGGCCCAGGCAGCTTGCGAGCCTCCTCCCTCGACCGCGAAGGGATCGCCGAACTGGCTGAGCAGGGCTTCGAGCATCGCGGCCCTTGCCTTCACCGAAGCTTCGATCCCTTCCAGGCGGAGCAGCGTCTGGCTTCCGCTCGATCCGCCAAAGCGCAAAACGTCCGGCATGAACGCCGCGGCAGAAACCTCGGCAGAGGATTGGAAGGCGGCGCACATCGCACCCACGGCTCCGGCGTGATCGAGCCCTGCCAAGCCGACCGAAACCTCGGTTTCAGGTGCCGGCATGACTTTCAGCGTAATCTCGGTCATCACCGCAAGCGTGCCCCACGACCCGCACAGAAGCTTCGGCAAATCGTATCCTGTAACGTTTTTGACCACGCGCCCGCCCGCCTGAAAAATTTCACCCCGTCCATTGATCCCGCTGAAGCCGAGGATGTAATCCCGCGCTGCGCCTGCCTTGATCCGCCGCGGCCCGGAGAAATTAGTCGCAAACGCCCCTCCGATCGTTCCGCTTCCAGTGCCAAGCAGGCAGGTGAAATCGGGCGGCTCGAAAGCCAGCATTTGCTGTCTCTGCCGCAGCGTGTCTTGGATGAGAGACAGCGGCGTGCCCGGCTTCAACGTTAGAATGAGCTCTTCAGGTTCATAGCCGATGATCCCTGCGAGATGAGAAACATCGAGCCTGTCGCTCGCCTCGGGCATCCTGCCGATGCGTGCCTTGCTCGCCAAGCCGATGATCTCGAAGCTTCTCCCCCGGGCGCCGGCCTCTCTTATGGCCTCTGCCGCCTCGGCCGCGCTGCGGGGCTCGACAATCGCCATCAAAATCGCGGCAGCTCGGGAAACGGCACCTTTCCATGGTGCACATGCATGCGTCCGAGCTCCGCACAGCGGTGCAGCGTCGGAAACACCTTTCCGGGATTGAGCAGGCCTTCCTGGTCGAAGGCGCATTTCACCCGCTGCTGCTGGGCGAGGTCTGTCTCGGAAAACATTTCCGGCATGAGATCGCGCTTTTCGACTCCGACCCCGTGCTCCCCCGTCAGCACGCCGCCGTGCTTCACGCATAGCCGCAGGATATCCGCCCCGAATTGTTCGGCCTTTTCCAGCTCCTCGGCATTATTGGCATCGTACAGAATAAGCGGATGAAGATTGCCGTCGCCCGCGTGGAACACATTGGCGACCCGCAGGCCATAATGAGCCGACAGATCGGCGACCTTACGTAGAAGCGCCGGCAGCTCGCGCCGCGGGATCGTGCCGTCCATGCATAGATAGTCGGGGGATAGTCGCCCCGCTGCCGGAAACGCCGCCTTCCGTCCTGCCCAGAACAGCAGCCGCTCGTCTTCGCTGGTCGAAATGCGGAGCGAACTGGCGCCGTTCGGCTTGGCGATTGCCTCGATCCTGCCGATCAGCTGGTCGACCTCGACCGATGGCCCGTCGACTTCGACGATCAGCAGCGCCTCCGCATCCAGAGGATAACCGGCTGCGATGAAGGCCTCGACCGCATGAATGGCAGGCCTGTCCATCATTTCCATTCCGCCGGGAATAATTCCAGCCGAAATGACGTCGGCGACGCATTGCCCAGCCGCTTCGTTCGACGCAAAGCCGATGAGCATCGCGCGTGCGGTGTCGGGCTTTTTCAATATGCGCACGGTCACTTCCGTGATGACGCCGAGAAGTCCCTCCGATCCTGTCATAAGCCCGAGCAGATCATAGCCTTCGCTGTCCAGATGCTTGCCGCCGAGCCGGATGATCTCGCCCGATATCAGCACCATCTCGAGCCCCAGGAGATTATTGGTCGTCAGGCCGTATTTCAGGCAATGCACGCCGCCCGAGTTCTCCGCTACATTCCCCCCGATCGAACAGGCGATTTGCGAGGAGGGGTCCGGCGCATAGTAGAAACCTTCCTGCTCGACTGCCTTTGTGATCGCGAGATTGGTCACCCCCGGCTGCGCCGTGACCGTCCGATTGGCGAAATCGACATCGAGAATGCGGTTGAACTTGCCCAGGCCCAGGAGCACCCCATCGGCAAGCGGCAAGGCACCTCCTGACAGAGAAGTCCCGGCCCCGCGCGGCACCACCTTCACCTGATGCTCGAAGCAAAAGCGCAAAACTTCTGCCACCTGACCCGCCGTTTCCGGCAGAACGACGACCATCGGCGGCTGGCGATAAGCGGTGAGGCCGTCCGTCTCATAGGCGCGCATCTGCTCATGGGTTTCGATTACGCCCTCTCCGGGCACGATCGCACGCAGCGCCTCAACGATCATCGCCCGCTGATCGAGGGTTTCCTGCCGCGGCTCCGGCATTTTCAGGGTCATCTGCACCTGTCCACTGCTATGCGGCAATTTTCCCCGCCTGATGCCCCCGATGCAAGCGCTCAAATCGGCCCCTTTTAAATCTGCCTGCGATGGCTTGCCTTATACTGTCCGCCATCGCAGATTGCCGCCGATGAAAGAGAAGGCTTCCTTGACCGAACGCCCGCCGCGAGTCGGCTTGTTTGTCACCTGCCTCGTCGACCTTCTTCGCCCGTCCGTCGGTTTTGCCGCGGTGAAGCTGTTGGAAGATGCCGGCTGCGTGGTAGACGCGCCGCTGAGCCAGACCTGCTGCGGCCAGCCCGGCTATAACTCCGGCGATCGCCATACCGCCGCCGAAATCGCCTTGCAGGTAATCGACCTGTTCGATCCATACGACTTCATCGTGGCGCCGTCGGGTTCCTGTGCCGGCATGCTGCGCAAGCACTATCCCGCGCTGTTTGCCGAAGGCACGCCCGAGCGCATGCGAGCGGAGAAATTCTCGGGCCGCTGTTATGAACTGATCTCCTTCCTCGCCGATGTCAGGGGTGTCGAGACCATCCCTGTCCCCTGTCGTCGATCCGTCACCTATCACGATTCCTGCTCCGGCCTGCGCGAGCTCGGCGTCAGGGCTCAGCCGCGCCGTCTTCTCGCCTCGATGCCGGGTCTGGCCCTCAAAGAGCTGCACGAAGCCGACGTATGCTGCGGTTTCGGTGGCACCTTCTGCGTGAAATATCCCGCGATCTCCAACGCTATGGTCGAGCACAAGGTCGCCAACATCGAAAAATCCGGTGCGGATTTGCTGCTCGCCGGCGATCTCGGCTGCCTTTTGAACATGGCCGGCAAGCTCACCCGCTCCGGCAGCAATATCGAGGTCCGCCATGTCGCCGAAGTGCTTGCCGGCGACACCTCCGAGCCGCCGATCGCCGGAGCGAACCGCCCGTGATCAAATCGACCGCTCCGGCCTTCAAGGAGAACGCCCGCAAGGCTCTGGCCGATCCGGTCCTGCAGAGCGCGCTCAGCATTGCCCGCCCGCGCTTTGTCGACAAGCGCCGCAAAGCCAAGGATCGCCTGCCGGAGTTCGACGCGCTGCGCGATCAGGCGCGCGATATCAAGAACCACACCCTCGCCCATATCGATCTCTACCTCGAAGCCTATGAAGCCAAGGTGAAAGAACAGGGCGGCGAGGTTCACTGGGCCGCGACATCCGAGGCCGCGCGCGACATTGTCGTTGGCCTCTGCCGCCGCCTGCAGGCGAAGACCGTCACCAAGGGCAAGTCGATGATCTCCGAGGAAATCGACTTGAACCGCGCGCTCGAGGAGGCCGGAATAACCCCCGTCGAGACCGATCTGGGCGAATACATCATCCAGCTCAGGGGCGAGCGCCCGAGCCATATCATCGCGCCCGCCGTGCACCTGACGAAGAGCGAGATCGTCGCCGACTTCCGCCGCGTCCACACGCATTTGCCGCCCGCCCGCGATCTCTCCGAGATCACCGCCATTGTCGGCGAAGCGCGCGGCATATTGCGCGAGAAATACGTGGAAGCCGATGTCGGCATCACCGGTGCCAACTACCTCATCGCCGAGACCGGCACCTCCATCATAGTCACCAATGAGGGCAACGGCGACCTCACCCAGATCCTGCCGAAGGCCCATATTGTCGTCACCTCG
>DATFOT010000505.1:0-3664 GCA_035265265.1 Aestuariivirgaceae bacterium
TGCGCATGAGCGCCACGTCGGCCTGGCCAAGGCGGCGAATTGAAATAGACGAAGGCAACATTCGATCCTGCGACGAAGTTGAGATTCATTCAGGCGCGCATCTCAAAAATTCCCTTTCCTAACCTCGGCCCACGACTCCCCGAAGTTGGCGCATCGCACCTTCGCGCAGGGCGGCCGCGCCAGGTCCCAGAGACCATCCGACGTCCGGCTCACTACTGAGCTGACGCTGCAGGGGATGATGGATAAAGGGAAAGAGCCAGCCCGCTACTGTGCCCCACACTACAAAGCAAGCAAACAGCCCCGTCGCTGCCAGCCCTGCAGCCATGACGCTTCCGCTAAAAAAAGGCAGCACGACAAGCGGTGCCGCCATCCACAATAAAAAGCCAAATCCTGCTCCGAACAACCAGCCGCCGCGCTTGTCGTTCGCTGCGCGCCGAAACACCAGTGCATAGATCAGGCCGGAAAGGGTAAAGCTGCCAATCAGGACGAGAGCAGACAGAACATTTGACAGGCCCATCACTTGATGCGCAACGACTTTGAAACTGGGGAAAATGATAAGCACCCCCAATGCCGGCAATGAGGCAGCAAAACCGGTCACAGCACCAGCCAGCAGCGGTCGCTGCAGTGGACCCGGATCAAAGCCGTGGGCACGCAGAAATTCTATCATGCGAGCAGCTCCTTAAGCGTCGGGCACTCGCGAATTTCAGGCTCGTTCTCAAACGTCTTGATCAGATGCTTATATGCTTGTGCCACAGGTCTCGGGTCGCGGTTTAAATCGAATAACCCCACCGGATTGACATTGCCCAATGCTTCCGCAAGAGCAATATCCCAGTCGACTTGATCGGTCAGGCTGTACCAGGTGAAGCCTACCACCGGCACCCCGGCTTTCTGGATAAGCTGCAGATTATGCCATTGCCGCCAAAGCCAACGCGGCGCCTCGCGCGCGTCGAGGTGATTGGTCTCGGTATGCATCATGGGGCGCCGATAGCGCTCGTAATATTGGCTGGCAATGACGTACCAGCCAAAAAGTTCACCAAGCGCCTGGGCTCGTCCTTGGGTATCGATCAGTTTTTCATTCCAGATATAGAAGTCCACTCCCAAGATCGTGCGACGGGGGAGTTCCTGCTGCATGAACCAGTCATACTCCTCCCTCGGCATTCCATGGTCGATGAAGTGGCTGTGCATGCGGGTGCTCATCGGATGAGCATAGGCAAGATCCAGAGGAGCAAACCGACGCTCGTTTTCGAAATCTGCAATGTGAATTATCTTCGGGTCGGGGCAACAGGCCTGGTAAAATTCGCTGCTTTCGCTCGTTACGAAAACGGCGTCGGGCCGTTCACGCAAGATAGCGTGCATCATGCAGACACTCGCTTTGGCTAAATGGCGCGTTGCTGTTACGAAAGCCTTCTCGTCGCGGCGTTGCTCGTTCCATATGCCTTCCAGCGCGCTCAGCCGAGCACAGACGTACATCTCGTTGACCGGTGTATAGAAGCGAACCCATGGATAGCGCTTGGCGAAAGCTGCTGCATATTTGGTAAGAGCAGCTGGAACCTCATCGTTTTGAAATGACTCCAGCCAGTCCGGCACGCCGAAGTGACAAAGGTCGACGATGGGCGTGAGGCCTAGGTGCTGCATCACCTGCATTGGCTCGTCGATCAAAGACCAGTCCGGTCGGTCGCGGGCCGGATAGGTGAGGTGAAGCGGCGGACCGAAACGCAAATGAGTGAGACCTATCTCAACTGCCAGCTCAAAATCCTGTTGCCAGCGCCGATAATGACCTGTCGCCTCCATGAGGTCACGTCGCCAGTGCCGGTTTTCAATGGTCGGATAGCTGCATTCAATGCCGCTGGCGAAAATGAACGCGGACGCCGGGCGTGAGGCGACGCGAAGTCCGCGTGGCGACGCGGATCGGCGGGCCGCCGGTATTTTGGGCAGCTTCTCTACCGAGTATCCCACAGGCCGGGTGTACAGCGCACCAAGCACCGCGCCGAAGATAAGATGTGCAGCCAATAGGCTGGCACGCTCGTTCCATGTGACTTTCTGCAGAAGTGTCCAGGCGTTCTCATGTGCCACGAGGCTATCCGCATGCATCAATTTCAATTGCGGGTACATGATGAACTCGGACAGAATTGCCGGTAAAACCGAGAACCCAACGCCCTGAATAACGGGATACCACTTGAACAGAGACCAGAAAAAATAAGCGTAGAAGATTGCCCAGATCACGCCTACGCCCACGTGCAGCATGACACCTGCTAACCACCACGCCACCGACGGACCATCGGGAACAACAATAGTTCCGAGCGTCCAAACCATATCGACACCGGGCACACCGGCGGCAGCAAGCAATCGAACCGCCATTTCCAATACCAGCGCGGCAGCCGCGCCGGCCAGAAATGCTTTGCGTATCGAGATTACTCGGATCACGTGCGCGGCAACCTCATACGCCTCAGCTGCGGCGGCTGTTCGCTACGAACGCCGCAGCAGCTATTAGCCCAAGGGCGGCAGCAAGCCAGCCGCGGTTCATGCTCGCCCATAACATTGGCGAATGTGCACTGGCTTTTTTTTCAAATCGGCCGTGGGCGCCATGATCGCCGGGCACCGGCTCGAACAGATTGTCTCGCCTCGTAGCGGCAATCGGCCTGCCCTCATATTGTTGCTCGACGGCATTGCGTGCGAGATAGCGGTCAAAAAGGCTGGACATCATTTTATCGGCCATGATCGCTGCCATGGCAGGCGCTCCAACCACAATCTCCTTGCGCCGGGCGTGCGCAGCAAACCAGATGGCGTCTGCCGCGACCTCGGGTTGATAGATAGTGCCAATCGGCTTTGGCCGGCCCGGAACCCGAGATCTCACCCAGTCGAACTGGGGGGTGTTCACACCGGGGAGCTGGACCATTGTAATGTGCACGTTGCTGCGGTCATGAAGCAGTTCGACCCTGACTGAATCCAGAAAACCCTGGAGCGCATGCTTTGCTCCGCAGTAAGCCGACTGGAGCGGGATACCCCGGTAAGCCAAGGCCGAACCCACCAATACGATGACGCCGCGATCGCGCCGTATCATTCGCGTCAGCGCCGCGCGCGTGCCATTCACTTGCCCAAGATATGTTACTTCGGTTACGCGCCTGAACTCCTCCGGGCTCATATCGACGAATTTAGAGAACATCCCCGCAAATGCGTTGTTCACCCAAATGTCGATGGGTCCGAGCTCGGCCTCGATCTTATCCGCTGCCCGCTCGACCTGATTGAAGTCGCTAACGTCGGTCGAAATTGCGAGCGCCCGGCCGCCCAAGGCGGTCACTTCTTTCCTAGCTGCCTCCAAACCCTCCATGCCTCGGCCAAGCAGGCCTAAGTGCGCGCCGCGTCTGGCGAACTCACGAGCGGTCGCCCGCCCAATTCCAGCCGAAGCGCCGGTAATTACTGCCACCTCGCCGCGATGAGCTTGTCTAGGCATAGCAATCTCCTATTTCCTTGATGGTTTGGGCGGTTAAAGGTTCCCAAAACCGCGGAGAAAGGAGATGGAGGGCGCCGGCAGCGCCAAATAAGACGGCATTAAGCTTTTGATTTTCCTGGTGCGGACGGAGGGAGTCGAACCCTCACGGGCTTTCGCCCAACGGATTTTAAGTCCGTTGCGTCTACCATTCCGCCACGTCCGCGCGGGCCATCG
>DATFOT010000506.1:0-3691 GCA_035265265.1 Aestuariivirgaceae bacterium
CCCGCTTCGCTGATGGCGCTCGCGACCGGCAACACACCTGTCCCTATGTTTCGGGAGCTTGCGGCCGTCGCCAGAACCGATCCATTGCTTTTTCAGCAGGCACGATTTGTGACACTCGATGAATATGCGGATATAGAATCCGACGATAGACGCAGGTTGTTCTCCTGGTTGAACCGCGAATTCACCAGCCCGGCGGGGATCGACCAACAGCGTATCATCGCTTTTGAACCTAGAGCCGATCATCTCATCGAATGCGCGCGCATAGAGGACGCCATTGCAGAGCATGGCGGATTGGACCTCGTTGTGCTGGGACTTGGGCCCAACGGCCATATCGGGTTCAATGAACCTGGCTCATCCTTTGCCAGCCGGACTCGAAAGGTGGCGCTTGCGGCCGAGTCGATACGATCGAACGCGTCATATTGGGGTAGCGAAGCAGATGTGCCCCGCAACGGCCTCACACTTGGCATCGGCACATTGCGGGAGGCGCGCTCGATCCTCCTCCTCGCCAGCGGCGCGAGCAAAGCTGCAATCGTCGCTCGCCTGATGCAGGGACCGGTTGGAGAAGCACTTCCGGCCAGCGTGCTTCGACTATGCACCAAGGCCATTCTCCTGGCCGACCATGCAGCACTCTCAGAGGTAGATCACCTCATTCGCAGTTGAAGGTGCGTGCGGCGCTCGCGGATGCTATAAGGTGAACACATGCGATTACGCTGAAACGAGTGTTTAAGGGAGCATCTTTCTCCTATGTCAATGGTAGAGCGCGCCAGCGTATGCACGTTCGATTGCCCAGATACCTGCAGTTTGTCTGTCACCGTCGACAGCGGCCGGGTTGTCAAAGTACGGGGCTCGAATGCGCTGCCTTACACAAATGGGGTCGTCTGCAACAAGGTTGCTCACGGCACCATGGAAATGGTGCACGGCCCTCGCCGGCTCCTTTATCCTTTAGAGAGGATAGGTCCCCGGGGAAGCGCGTCGTTCAGGCGACTCAGTTGGGATAACGCACTCGATCGCATTCATGAGCGGGTTTCCTCGGTTATCGAGCGCTGGGGGGCACAAGCGGTGATGCCGCTCAACTATGCCGGCCCTCACGGGATGATTTCCGGTGACAGCATGTCATTGCGGTTCTTTCATAAACTGGGTGCCAGCCAGCTTTATCGCCGGTCGCTGTGCGGTGCGGTCCGCAGCGAGGCATGGGTCGGGACCTTCGGCGCAGTCCCCGGTATCGGTCCAGAAGCAGCAGGCGAGGCGAAACTCAATGTTGTTTGGGGCAACAATGCCACCGTCACCAATCTGCATCTCGTTTCAAAGCTCCGGGCGGCGAAGCGCAAAGGTGGAAGGCTGGTCGTGGTCGATCCCCTGCGAACCAAAATTGCGGAGCAAGCCGATCTCCACCTCACGCCATATCCAAGTACGGATGTTCTCCTGGCATTCGCCTTGGCCGTCGAGTTGGAGCGGTTAGGCGCCCATGATCAGCGCTTTATCCAGCAACATGTGAGTGGCTATGACGAATTCATGCGTGCTGCCCGGAAATGGCCGGCGGAAACAGCGGCTGGAATTTGCGGAGTGCCGGCAAGTGACATTCGGCTTTTCGCGAAGTGGTTGGCAGAATCCGAGCCCATTGTCCTGGCGCCGGGCAATGGTTTGGAGCGAGGACGCAATGGCGGCAGCGGGATCAGGGCCGCGATTGCACTGCCTGCGCTCCTTGGAAAGCTTGGAAGGTCGAGCGGTATCGTGCTGGGTGCCGGTTATGCATTCCCAAAGACCGGATCGAAACTGGCCAGGCCCGATCTCCTGCCGGACGGTACGCGAATATTGAACATTCTGGATGTGGGCCGCCACCTGGAACTCGATGACATCGACCCGCCACTTCGAGCGCTCTTCATCTACAACCACAATCCGATCGTAGTTCACCCCGACCAGAATCGGATGAAGAGAGGCCTTAATCGCGATGAGATATTCTGTGTCGGAATCGAAATTTCGATGACAGAGAGCATGCAGCACTGCGACATCGTGCTGCCGGCGGCCACCCATTTTGAATGCAGCGACCTCTACCCCGCCTATGGACATCATTGGCTACAGCGCGCTGAACCGGTGATCGCACCAATTGGCGAATCATTGCCTAACACGGAAATATTTCGAAGGCTCGCTGCACGCTTCGGCTTCACCGACGCGTGTTTCACAGCAAATGACGACGAACTGATGGATGATGCCGTCGACGGCAGCAACCCTCGGCTAAATGGCGCCAGGCCCAGTCAACTGCCGGTCGGCGGCGCTCTGCGCATGTCGGCGCCCGATGGCGGGCCGCTGGCATTATGCGACAATGTCATGCCGGCGACGCCTTCGGGCAAGATAGAACTCGCCTCCGACATACTCGCTGAACGCTGGGGTCCGGACGCCAGGCTGCCGAGTTTCCGTCCGCGCACAAGCAACTATCCCTTGATGCTGATCTCACCTGCTTCGGATCGGCGGATCTCCTCGACGATTTTCTCTCTAAGCCAGAATTCGCCCGAAATGCCGCTGCTATTAATGCATCCCGAGGATGCGCAACTGCGCGGGCTGAAGGATTCGCAGAAGGTACAGGTCTGGAACGACCGAGGATCGCTGAATCTGCGGCTCACGGTGACAGATGCGGTCGTGCGAGGCGTCGTGTGTTCGGAAAAAGGCGCTTGGCTGGCGACGAGCGAGAACGGCCAAACCATCAGCGCCCTCGTTTCGGCCGATGATCGTGCCGATTTGGCGCAGGGGGCTTGCTTCAATGATACCGGAGTCGAGGTAGCCTTGGCAGACTGAATTGAAAGGCTGGACAAATTACATCGGTGCCGTCGAAACGCTCAAGCCTCCGCAGACGTAGAGAGTTTGCCCGGTGATGAAGGACGCATCATCGCTCAGCAGGAAATTCACCGCTGCGGCGATATCGGCAGGGGTGCCGATGCGGCCGACGGGGATCGAGGCAAGCAGGGCTTTGGTGGCCGGGCTTTCGGGAGGATTCTCGTGATGAAACATTTCCGTGGCTACCGGACCCGGAGCGACGGTATTGACGGTAATGCCATCCCTGGCCAGTTCGAGCGCCCAGGTGCGGCTCAGTGAAACAATTGCTCCTTTCGTCGCGGCATAGGCGGACCTGCCCGCCTTCCCGAGCGCGGCGCGACTGCCCAAGTTTACGATGCGGCCTCGCCTTCTGGCGCGCATTCCGGGCACAAGTGCCTGGGTGAGGAGAATTGCCGCCCTGACGTTGATATCAATCATACGGTCGACATCTTCCATGTTGATTTGCTCAATAGGGGTAACTTCCGCCAGGCCCGCATTATTGACGAGATTGTCGATGGAATGCCGAGCGGTGGCTTCGGCAAGGGCACGCTTCAATGCTTGCGGGTCAGCAAGGTCCACCGCATAGCTCGTGCCGCGAAAATTATTCGGCGGCGGCGAGCGAGACATATTGATAATCGCGTGGCCTTCACGCGCGAGGCGCTCGGCGATACCGAGGCCAATACCGCGGGACGCACCGGTAACAAGAGTAACGGGGTTCACGGTTTTCCACCTCTACGCCTGGCTAGGCGGCAAGTGAAATACCATGGCGGGGACCGTCAGGTGAATTAGATTTTGATGGCGGACCGATCGGCTATACTTTCGCAATCATCATTGAGAAGACGCGCTTGTCCCGCTCAACACCGCTGCGCCTGCTGATCTTTGC
>DATFOT010000507.1:0-3781 GCA_035265265.1 Aestuariivirgaceae bacterium
GCGCCTCATATCGGCCACGCCTATGAGGCGCTTGCCACCGATGCGTTGGCGCGCTTCAGTCGTCTCGATGGCTATGATGTGATGTTCCTCACCGGTACCGATGAGCATGGACAGAAGGTCGAGCAAACCGCGGCCCAGCAGGGAAAGAAGGCTGCCGACTTCGTTAATGAAACCACGCCTCTGTTCCGCCGCATGGTTGCTGCTCTCGATTGCTCCAACGACGATTTCATTCGCACGACCGAGCAGCGCCACAAGGAAACCGTGGCCGAGCTGTGGAAACGGCTGGAGCACGCGGGCGATATTTATCTCGGCAAATATTCCGGCTGGTATTCGGTTCGAGACGAGGCCTATTACAGCGCGGACGAGACCGAGGAACGCGACGGCAAGCGCTATTCTGTCAAGTCTGGAACGCCGGTGGATTGGGTTGAGGAGGAGAGCTACTTCTTCCGTCTTTCGGCCTACCAGCAAAAGCTGCTCGAACTTTATCAAGCCCGGGAAGAATTCATCGGACCGCCGGAACGGCGAAATGAGATCGTGAGCTTTGTCAAACGCGGCCTTCAGGATCTCAGCATATCTCGAACCACCTTCTCATGGGGCATTCCCGTTCCCGGTGTTCAGGGGCATGTGATGTATGTCTGGATCGACGCGCTGACGAATTACATTTCGGCGACAGGCTTGCCTGGCAGCAATAACCCGCGCGCCAAGTACTGGCCTGCCGACTTGCATATCATCGGCAAGGACATCCTACGTTTTCATACTGTCTACTGGCCGGCATTCCTCATGTCCGCGCGACTGCCTCTTCCGCAGCGCGTATTCGCCCATGGCTTTTTGTTTAACAGGGGTGAGAAGATGTCGAAGTCCGTAGGCAACGTCATCGACCCATTTGCCATTATCGATCGCTACGGCGTCGATCAGGTGCGCTACTTCTTCCTCCGCGAGGTTCCTTTCGGCCAGGACGGCAACTATAGCCACGAGGCGATCATTGGCCGCATTAATGCCGATCTGGCAAACGACCTCGGCAATCTTGCGCAGCGCTCGCTGTCGATGATCGCCAGGAATTGCGCAGGCGTTATTCCCCGCCCAGGCCCGCTCAGCGAAGCGGATGAAACCCTGTTGGGTTCCGCCAACGCGCTCCTGGCAGAGATCCGCGCTCATCACGAAGTGCAGGCCATCAGCCGGGCTCTCGATGCGATCTGGCGCGTCACCGGGGATGCCAACCGTTACTTCGCCGGCGAGCAGCCCTGGAGCCTAAAGAAAACCGATCCTGCAAGGATGGATACCGTGCTTTACGTCACCGCCGAGGTGCTGCGCCAGATCGGCATTCTCATTCAGCCCTACATGCCTGCCTCGGCCGCCAAGCTTCTGGACTCACTGGCCGTAAAGGCCTCCTCGCGCAGCTTCGCCGCACTGGGGCAAGGCGGCCGCTTGCAGTCGGATATTGCGATACCTCCGCCGCAGGCGATCTTTCCCCGCTTCATCGAAGAGGGGATCCCTCAATCGGCATGATCCGCGCCGTCGACAGCCACTGCCATCTGGATTTCAAGGAATTCAGCGATGTCGGCGCTGTCGTGTCGCGGGCAAGAGCGGCTGGCGTTGAGCTCATGGTTACCATTTCGACGCGGGTTCGCGCCTTCGCCTCGACCCTGGGAATCGCCGAAACCTTTCCCGAGGTCTTCTGCTCCCTCGGAACCCATCCCCATAACGCCGCCGTTGAAACCGATGTAACGGCCGAAGAGCTGATCTCGCTAAGCGGCCATCCCAAAGTGGTGGCGATCGGCGAGGCTGGCCTAGACTATCACTACCGCCACAGCCCGCCCGCGGCCCAGGCCGCAAGCTTTCGTGTTCATATCGAGGCCGCGCGCCGCACCGGCCTGCCCCTCATCATTCACAGCCGCGAGGCCGAAGACGACACCGCATCCCTGATCGAAGAGGAGATGGCAAAGGGCGAGTTCAAGCTTCTTTTGCATTGCTACTCCTCTCGGCCCGCGCTTGCCGAACGCGGTCTCGCGATCGGTGCCTATATATCATTTTCAGGCATCCTGACCTTCAGGAACGCCGAGGAGATCCGCCTCGTCGCACAGCGTGCACCCATCGATCGGATCATGGTGGAGACCGATGCGCCCTATCTCGCGCCGGTACCGCATCGCGGAAAAGTCAACGAGCCGGCCCATGTCATTCACACGCTCAATGCGCTTGCCGAATTGCGTGGAATGCCTATCGCCGAAATGGCCGCCGCGACGAACGCTAACTTTTTTCGGCTTTTCTCGAAAGTCGCCATTCCTCCAGCCTACACCGCGACCGAGCGATCATGAGCCTGGAACTGACGATCCTCGGCTGCGGATCATCCGGCGGCGTGCCGCGGATCGGAAATCACTGGGGTCATTGCGACCCAGCCAATCCCAAGAACCACCGCCGCCGTTGTTCAGTCCTGGTTCAACGTGGCAGTTCCGCAGCGGCGACACGCGTTCTCGTCGACACCTCTCCGGATCTTCGCATTCAGCTGCTCATGGCAGGCGTCGGCGAACTCGACGGCGTCGTCTTCACCCACCCCCACGCCGATCACACCCACGGCATCGACGAGCTTCGCGCCGTTGCGCTGAATATGCGGCGCCGCGTTCCCGTTTGGGCCGACAGCCGGACCTCGAATGCACTGATGGGACGCTTCGGCTATGCTTTCCGCACGCCTGAGGGTTCGCCCTATCCGCCCATTCTCGACATTGGCCTTCTGACGCCGCTTGATCCTGTTTCTATCGCGGGCAGGGGAGGGGAGGTCACTCTCCTGCCGTTCGAAGTGCAGCATGGCGACATTCGTGCGCTTGGGTTCCGTGTTGAGGGCATGGCGTACACCCCTGACATCAACGGTGTGCCGCCGGAATCCCATGCGGCGCTCAGCGCGCTGGATTGCTGGATCGTCGATGCGCTGCGGCGAACCGGGCATCCCAGCCATTGGTCTTTGCCGGAAACCCTGGAGTGGATCAGCCGCTTCCGGCCGAAGAGGGCAATCATCACCAACATGCATTTGGATCTGGATTACGACACACTTTGCCACGAACTGCCCCCGCACATCCGGCCGGCATTCGATGGTATGATCGTCGGGCTAGCCGAGAAGCCGGGAGAGCGGCCTTAAAACCGATGAGAGCAGCAGTCGCTGTGGTCACTTTATCACTGTCCCTGCAGGCTGCAGCGGTCATGGCGCAGCCCCAGTGTCCCGATGGTAAGCCGGGTGACGAACAGGCGATCTCCCGCATCGTGGACGGTTACTTTAGCGAGCCGTTCGGCGTCAGAACTTGGCGCGTGCTCAACGGTCTTGGCGATCCAGGCCTGGAGCCCGGCTTCACAGGGGAAAACTAGTGGCGGGACAGGGAGGAATGGAAGACTCTCGTCACGAAACTTTCACCGGCGCAGGCCGGGGCCGAGGTGGGCTACAACTGCCGCATCGCAATTCTATTTCGGTAAGTCGGTGCGCGATGTATCGGTGTCGGATGATCAAAATTTGCAAGAATTCGAACCCCAACAATTCCCTAGAAATTTTCCATAATATATATTATGCGAATGAGGCCAAGTCCCTCCAATGAGCGCGCAGCCTTTCGACCCCGCAACCGCCGACTTCCGATCCATCCTGACGCTTCTGCGTATCATGCGTGCCCTGCGCGATCCCCAAGCCGGCTGTCCCTGGGACCTGGAGCAGAACTTCGATACGATCGCCCCCTACACGATCGAAGAAGCCTATGAGGTTGCCGACGCGATCGCGCGCAAGGATATGGCCGGGCTCATCCAGGAG
>DATFOT010000508.1:0-6925 GCA_035265265.1 Aestuariivirgaceae bacterium
CGAAGCCGCGCCGGCCTAGCACTCAACCCCTGGTCAACGGCAGCCAGTCCACGGCTTGCCTACAGGCACCGGCCCTATCTCCACACTCAAGGCGTCATCCGGACAGCGCCTCCTTCACGGAGCAGGGTGAAGAATGACTACCCCACAATAGGAATGTTGTCAAGTAGTTTCGGAGAGCTTTGCGTAAGTCAGCACATTTATACTTGTGCAGGTCGTTGCATGTTCTGGCCTCGGAGAGGTCGAGGGCCGTGGAGCGGCCCGTCCGCCTTGTTGAACCCCGCCAGCCAGGTTTTGGACACACCTCTCCCTTAGGCCGTGATGGCGAGGGCCCGCCTCAGGTTCATCGCCATGCACAAGAGTTGCAGTTGCAGGTCGTTGCGGATCAGGGACCGGTAGCGCACCTTGCAGTAGCCGTACCAGTGCTTGAGCGTGGCAAAGACCCGCTCGACACTGGCGCGGATGCGGGCGATCTCGCGGTTGCGCTGTTTGCCGGCCTCCGTCAGGCGCCGCCTGACGTAATTCGCCATCATGATGCCATCAGCAACGCCGCGCGCGGCCAGGCGGGACCTGATCCAGCTGCTGTCATAGCCCTTGTCGGCATAGACCGTTGCCTCATCGCCCTGCACCAGCGCTAGGGCCGGTGTCTTGTCCGAGACATTGGCAGGCGTGAGAATGGCTTGGCGCACCAGGCCCGATCCTTCATCGACGGCCACATGGGCCTTGTAGCCATAGAAGGGACCTTTTCTGGCGCTGTTGTGCCAGGCCGCATCCTGATCCGGACAGGTGGCCTTGTCCTCCCCCGCTCTGGGTTTGCGGGCATGGGCCGCGATCAGCGATGCATCAATCAGCGTGCCGCGCTTCAGCAGCAGCCCGCGCGCTTCCAGTTGCCGGTTGATCTCGGACAGGATCCGACCGCTCAGGCCCTGTTCGCACAAAAACTTGCGAAAGCGCGACAGGGTCGAGTGATCCGGCACCTCATCACTCAGCGACAAGCCCACAAAGCGCCGGAACGACAAGCGGTCAGCCAAGGCTTCTTCGAGGCCGGGATCAGACAGCTCATACCACTGCTGCAGCAACAGGCAGCGCAGTAACACCAATGGCCCATAGCCCGGACGGCCATGGCGCGAACTGTGCACCTGCCGCAACACCCCCTCTACCGCAGCCCAATCAACCAGTCTCAGTACCTCATCCAGCGACCCGCAACGCTGCTCCACCAGGCCGTCTGCAAAACTCATTTGTCCGGTTTGCTTGC
This sequence comes from Aestuariivirgaceae bacterium, assembly GCA_035265265.1. GTDB lineage: Bacteria > Pseudomonadota > Alphaproteobacteria > Rhizobiales > Aestuariivirgaceae > DATBLQ01. The sequence goes on from DATFOT010000508.1 coordinate 1,253, forward strand.
GCATCGATCCCACCTCGCTCTCACAAAGCTGAATCACATTCCCGCAAAAACTGCCAGCCAGTTTTGCAAAGCTCTCAAATAATTCCCCTCCCCCTTGCGGGGAGGGGCGAGGGGTGGGGTGCAACCTTCGCAACGGCCCCACCCTGTCTTCGCTTTGCTCAGACATCCCTCCCCACAAGGGGGAGGGAAAGAAATCACCCGCCGGATCAAGTCCATACGTAACGTCGGGAAGTGTGGAGCTGGATTCCGGCTTTGCCGGATTGACGAAAGTGTGTTTACCCCTTCACCGCCCTGAGCGAGAACGCCAGCGGCAGCTGCGGGAATTCCTGAGGCAGCCGGTAGAGCCCGTCTTCATGCCGCTCCATATTGGGAAACAGCGCCCAGGTCAGCGCCGCATGTTCGTGATACCAGTCGATCGTCAGCCCTGCCGCGCGCAAGGCGCCGATGATGTCCGTCAGCGGATGAATCCATTCATAGGTGCGCGTATTTTTTAACCGGTCGCCGGCACCGCTGTAGGTGAAGGGGAGATCATTGGCGATCGGTTGCTCCGCCGGTGTTCGCCAGTCGTAATGCGGCACGATTTTTCCCTCGATCCATTCGAAGCACAAGATCGCCGGATGCGATTCCGCGAGATAGAGAAAGCCGAAGGGCTTCAGCAGCGCGGCAATGGTCTTGGCCCAGGGTTCAAGTCTCGGCAGCCAGTTGATGGCACCCCAGGTGACATAAACCATGTCGAAATCGCCTTCGAGCAGCGCTCGCGCATCATATACATTGCCTTCGACGAATTGCGCATCGGACGAGGTCTCGCCCGCGAGCTTGCGCGCTGCGGCAATCGCCTCGCCCGAGAAATCGAGCCCGACCACTTCGGCGCCGCGCTTCGCAAGGCAGATGCTGTCCAGGCCGAAATGACATTGCAGATGCGCGATCCGCAAATCCTTGACATCGCCGATCTCGGCCGCCTCGATGGCGTTGAGCTTGTCCCCGCCCCCGAGCACTTTTTCGACCGCGTAAAACTGCGTCTCGTCGCGCCGGTGTATCCCAACCCGCTCGTCCCAGTTTCTCCGGTTGGCGGTGAAATGCTCCTCGCTCACGGCGCTTCTCCCGAAATGAAAAGGGCCGGCGCAGTCACGGCCCGGCCCGGTATCTTGAAGGCCCAATCGCGGTGCTATCCTTTGGCGTCGCCCTTGGCCGTGACTTCCGTAACCGGCACGGCTTCGCCATCCCCGCCCACGATCGCCCGCTGGCGCTCCGCGATACGCGCCGATTTGCCGGTGCGGCCGCGCAAATAATAGAGTTTGGCCCGGCGCACCTTGCCGCGCCGCAGCACCTCGATCGAGTCGATCAGCGGCGAATAGATCGGGAAGACGCGCTCGACGCCCTCGCCATAGGACATCTTGCGCACCGTGAAGTTCTCGTTGAGCCCGCCGCCCGACCGCGCGATCACCAGCCCCTCATAGGCCTGGACTCTCGTGCGGTCGCCTTCGACCACCCTTACATTGACTTTCACCGTATCGCCGGGCGCGAATTTTGGAATGGCACGCTTGGCTGCCACCGCCGCCGCCTGCTCATTTTCGAGTTGCTGGATGATATTCATGGGGATTTGTCCTTGTGCGTGGGCCGGGTCATACCCTTGACCGGCCGCAAAATCAATCCTTCCCCGCTTTGCCCGCCTTATGCGCCTGCCACAGGTCCGGCCGCCGGCTGCGCGTGAGTTCTTCCGCCTCCGCGCGCTTGTGCCGCCTTATCGCCTCGTGATCGCCGCAGAGCAGGATGTCCGGGATCGCTTCGCCCTCGAACAGCTTGGGCCGCGTATAATGTGAATGTTCGAGCAGTCCCTCCTCGAAGCTCTCTTCGACACCGGACGCTTCATCGCCCATAACCCCGGGAAGCAGCCGCACGATGGCATCGAGAAGCGCCAGCGCGGCGGGTTCCCCGCCCGACAACACGAAGTCGCCAAGGCTGATCTCCCGCAGGGCACGCCTGCGGATCACCCGCTCGTCAACGCCTTCGAACCGCCCGCAGACAACGACGGCACCCGCCTCCTTTGCGAGTGACTTGACGAGCGCCTGCGTGAGCCGCTCGCCCCGCGGGCTCATCAAGAGCCGCGGCCGCGCATCTCCAGGCCGGCACACCGCATCGATTGCCGCGGCCAGCACGTCGGGCCTCATCACCATGCCGGGCCCGCCGCCGGCTGGTGCGTCATCGACGGTCCGGTGCTTGTCTGTTGCGGAAGCGCGAATATCCCTGACCTCGAGCGACCAGATGCCTTTCTTCAGCGCCTTGCCGGCGAGCGAAATCCCGAGTGCGCCCGGGAACATCTCCGGAAAGAGCGTCAGCACGCTGGCTTTGAACCCTGGCACGGTCATGGGGAAAACTACTCCTCGAGAAATCCTTCCGGCAGGTCCACCTCGATCACCCCCGCCGCAAGATCGACCTGGGCGCCCGCGAAAGGAACGAGGAGCGTGTTTCCCCGATGCCCGCGTTCGAGTTCCAGAATATCGCCCGCACCGAAATTGACGACCCCGCTCACCACCCCGAGAACCTCCCCGCCCGGAGCCCTGGCCTCGAGCCCGATGAGATCGGCGTGATAATAGCTGTTCTTCTCCAGGGGCGGCAGCCGTTCCCGCCCGACATAAAGCTTCAATCCCCTGAGCCCCTCGGCCTTGCTGCGGTCGTCGATCCCTTCGAAGCGCGCGATGAGCCCGCCCTTCTGCGGCCGCGAGCTCTCGATCTTCAGCCTCCTGCCGGCCTCCGTCTCGAGCGTGCCATAGCGTGCGATGGCGGAGGGCTCCTCCGTGAAGCTCGCGAGCTTCACTTCGCCCTTGAGCCCATGCGCCTGGCCGATCTGGCCGACGAGAATGCGCGCCTGGACCATCCTGCCTTATGACGAGCTCTGCGGCGCCTCGCTTGCCGGTGCCGCCTGCTTTTCGGCGGCAGCCTTGGCTGCGGCGTCGGCCTGCGCCTTCTCGCGCTCCAGCCGCTTCTTGCCGGGCTTTGCCTTGATCGGATTGTTGCGCGGCTCTCGCTTCTTGACCCCAAGCGCGTCGAGGAGCTTCAGCACCCGGTCGGTCGGCTGCGCGCCGACCTTGAGCCAATGATTGGCCCGCTCCTGATTGAGTGTCAGCCGCTCGGTTTTTTCCTTCGGCAGCAGTGGATTGAAGGTGCCGATCTTCTCGATGAACCGCCCATCGCGCGGCGCCGTCGCTTCCGCCACTACGATGCGGTAATAGGGCCGCTTCTTCGTGCCGCCGCGGGAAAGTCTGATCTTCAGTGACATTGAATGTTTTCTCCTGATGAAAGTGTGAATGTCATTTTTTCTTCATGCCTGGGCCGGGGAAACCGCGGAACGGCTGCCCGCCGAGCCCCGGCAGGCCTCTGGCCGATCCACCGCCCAGTCCCGGCAGTCCTGAAAGCCCTTTCGAGAGATCGGGCATCGCCGGTGCTGTGCCGTCGCCCATCTGTTTCACCATGTCTTTGATCTCGCTCGGCAGCGCGTTTGGATCCATGCCCGCAAGCTCCGACTGCATCTTCTGCAATTCCGCTTCGTTTGGAACCGCCGCCCCGCCGCCGAACATCCGCCCGAACATGCCGGGATTGCGGCCCATTTTTTTCATCATGTCGGCCATCTGCAGATGCATTTTGAGCAGCCGGTTGATTTCTTCGACCTTGGTTCCCGAGCCCGAGGCCACGCGCCGCTTGCGCGCGGCATTCATTACTTTCGGGCTGCGCCGCTCGAATGCCGTCATCGACGAGATGATCGCCAGCTGCCGCTTCAGCACGAGGTTGTCGAGATCGACGCCCTCGAGCTGCTTCTTGAACTTGCCGATGCCCGGCAGCATGCCGAGCACGCCCGACATCCCGCCGAGCTTTCGCATCTGCTGCAGCTGCTCGGCGAGATCATCGAGGTCGAAGGTGCCCTTTTTCATCCGGGCGGCGATTTTCTTCGCCTTCTCGTGATCGATCGTCTGCGCCGCGCGCTCGACGAGGCTCACGACATCGCCCATGCCGAGGATGCGGCCGGCGATCCGGCTGGCGTGGAACTCCTCGAGCCCGTCGAGTTTTTCACCCGTTCCCAACAGCTTGATCGGCTTGCCTGTGACCGCCCGCATGGACAAGGCTGCTCCGCCGCGGCCATCGCCGTCGATCCTCGTCAGAACGATGCCGCTGATGCCGATCTTCTCATCGAAGCTTTGCGCGAGCCGCACTGCGTCCTGGCCGGTGAGCGCGTCGGCCACCAGCAGCGTCTCATGCGGCTTGGCTATGTCGCGTATGGCCTGGGTCTCGGCCATCAGCGCCTCATCGATATGCAGCCGGCCCGCGGTATCGAGGATCACGACGTCATAGCCCCCGCGCTTGGCTTCGCTGAGCGCCCGCCGGGTGATCGCCGGCGGATCCTCCTTGGCGATGATCGGCAGCGTGTCGACGCCGATCTGCTGGCCTAGAATTTTCAACTGTTCCTGTGCCGCCGGCCGCCTTGTATCGAGCGATGCCATCAGCACCCGCTTCTTGTCGCGTTCATGCAGCCGCTTGGCGATTTTCGCCGTCGTCGTGGTCTTGCCCGATCCCTGCAGGCCGACCATCATGAGCGGTACCGGCGCGGCTGCCTTCAGGTCGATGCCGCCATCATCCTGTCCGAGCGTTGCGACGAGTTCGTCATGGACGATCTTCACCACCATCTGCCCGGGTGTCACCGAGCGGATGACGTCCTGGCCGACGGCCTTGTCCCTCACCCGGTCGACGAAGCCGCGCACGACATCGAGCGCCACATCGGCTTCGAGCAGCGCCCGGCGCACCTCGCGCATCGCCGCGTCGACGTCTTCGGCCGACAGGCTGCCGCGGCCCGTGAGCTTGTCGAAAATTCCTGAAAGCCGTTCCTGTAGCGTTTCGAACATCGTCCACTCGAATGTCGGTTCTCAAGCGCGAAACCACCCGCGGGCGAATATCGCCGGCGGATGTTGGCCCCCTCACCTCCCGATGCGCTGTCGCATCATGTGTGGAGGGGCTGGTCGCGTTCAAGAGCTCTCGTCGGAAAGCGCCGGCTAGTTAGCCCGCATGCGGCCGCAAGTCAATGTTCGCCGGTCAGCTAGAGCCGTGCCGCTCGGCCTTTCCGGCATCGCTCGTCTTGGCCGAGCTTAAGCCCTCGAGCGGCAGGCGTGGAACCGCCATGGGCCGCCGCGGCGGCGTTTGGCGTTTCTCGGGCGCCTTCTGGCTTCGGACCAGCCGCGCCACCTGTACGGCTTCGCGCGCCGGCCGCGACATCTTGTAGGTCCGGTGCACATAGGTCAGCGCCATTGCGGCGATGAACAGGATCACCGCCACCGCCACATAGGGCAGAACCGCGCCCACGCCGCTTCCGGCATTGCCAAAACCGGTGATCAGATCGGCGAGCATATTGAATTTTGCGATAAGATAGCCGATGAGTCCTGCCAGCAAGATTTTCTGCAGATCGCTCGGGCCCTCTTCGCTCTTATAGGGAGTGAGCAGTATGCCAGCACCCCACCCGGTCACCCCGCCGAGCACCCCCGTCAGGATCAGTGCAGCCCGCGCATCGGCGGCCGCGCCGAACCAGATGAATGCTGCCAGCGCCACAATGGCGCCGAGGAGGACGACCACGGCTGCATTCACCTCCGACCGGTCGCCCCGGTAGGGTTCGCTCAATTCCTGGTCGGTGAA
>DATFOT010000509.1:0-5089 GCA_035265265.1 Aestuariivirgaceae bacterium
GCCCGGCCCGGTTGCCGCGCGGCGGCTCGCCGATGGGCTTGCGAAGCTCGCCGAGGCTCAGCCTGCAAAGCGAGCAGAGGCGCATCGTGCGATCATCCCGCCGCTCGAGATGGGATTGAAGGATCTCAGCGCCGCCCTGGAGCCCGCACCCGTGAGGCTGGACACGCTGCCGCCGGACATCGTGCGCGACTGGGTCACGCCTGACGGGCGAGCACGGATCTCCGTCGCGCCCAAGGGCGATCCCAATGACAATGAGGTCTTGCGAAGCTTCGCGCGAGCCGTGCTCAATGTCGAGCCACGCGCGACCGGCACGCCCGTTTCCATCCAGGAATCGGGGCGCACGATCGTGTGGGCCTTCATACAGGCGGGGTTCTTTGCTCTGCTCACCATCGCCATATTGCTGTGGATCACGCTGAGACGGTTCGGCGACGTGCTGCTCACACTGGTGCCGCTCATCCTGGCTGGCGCAGTCACGCTCGAGATCTGCGTGCTCATCGGCCTGCCGCTGAATTTCGCGAATATCATCGCACTGCCGCTGCTGCTCGGGGTCGGCGTGGCGTTCAAGATCTATTACATAATGGCATGGCGGGCGGGGCAGACCAATCTTCTGCAATCCAGCCTCACCCGCGCGGTCATGTTCAGCGCCATGACCACGGCCACGGCCTTCGGCAGCTTATGGCTTTCCAAGCACCCGGGGACTTCGAGCATGGGCAAGCTGATGGCGCTGTCGCTGATCTGCACGCTGGCGGCCGCTGTGCTGTTTCAGCCCGCGCTAATGGGCAAACCTCGCGAAAAAGCGTGATGGCCTATTGGTCGACCTGGGTGAGGGGTGTCGGCTCGCCGTCAGCGGGCGCTCCGTCAGCGGGCGCATCCTCGCCGGGCAATGGCTCACTCCGCCTCTTCCATTTCTCGCCGCCGCAGAGCAGGCCGCCGAGCACGCAGCCGGAGATTTTCAGCACGTCGGGCTCGACGAGCGTGATGGAAGCGGAATAGTTCTTGCCGTTTTCCGCGTTATAGACCTCGCCTTCCCAACGGTTCTCGGAGACCGGCCTCATGCTTTTCAGAATCTTCACGCCGATGATGTCGTCTTCACGCTTCTCGGGATCGGGATTGTTGCGGTCGGTGCCAGGCTTCTTGACCCAGGCAATGGTGCCGCAAAGAGCCTGAGCCTCATCACAATCGGCAATGCGGATCACGGCATCGCCGTCCTTGGTCAGCCAGTCGCCCACGGGCGTCGCAGCCAAGGCCGGACCAGCGACAACGGCGGTTGCCATGGCAGCAATTGCCGCAAGGGCATTGAGCCAGCGGCGAGGGCCGATCCATGAAAATGCTTCGTCGGTCGAGAGCTTCATACTAAATATTCCCTGCGAAACATCGAGCGCTGCCGAACCTGGTTCAGATGCGGACCGGCGCGGCTTCTGTAAGGGAATGACATGTCAGGAAAGTGGCACGGCTGTGGCGGTTTCGATCTGCTCTGCCGCATGGGACAGACAAGCTGACCCTGGGCATCATCATCGCAGCAGCAAGCCTGGCCGCGTGGGTGTATCTCCTCGCCGGCCGCGGCGCTTTCTGGCGCGCGCAAGTGTTGGAGGATGAAGGCACTCCGCAACCACTGCGGGCGTGGCCAAGGGTTGCGGCGGTCGTGCCCGCCCGCAATGAAGCGGCGCTGATCGGGAAGAGCATCGGCGGCCTTCTCGATCTCGACTATCCCGGCAGCCTTGCAGTGATCCTCATCGATGATCACAGCGCGGACGCGACTGCAGCACTGGCGAGAACGGCTGCGGAGCAAAGAGGCGAAGATCGGCTCACCGTACTCAGCGGACAGGCGCTTGCCGATGGCTGGACGGGCAAGCTGTGGGCGATGAAGCAGGGAATAGACCGGGCCGAGGCCTTGGCAGAGCCGCCGCGCTATGTGCTGTTCACCGATGCCGATATCGGCTTTGCGCCCGATACGCTGACGCGGCTCGTGGCCCGGGCCGAGGCCGAGGGGCTGGTGCTGACCTCGGTCATGGCCAAGCTGCGCTGCGAGAGCCTGGCGGAGAAAGCGCTCATTCCGGCCTTCGTGTTCTTCTTCCAGATGCTTTATCCTTTCGGCTGGGTCAATCGCCCCGACTGCAAAATCGCCGCCGCGGCAGGGGGCTGCATGCTCGTGCGGCTCGACGTGCTGCAACGCGCCGGAGGGCTGGATCAGATCCGCAACCGGCTGATCGATGATTGCGCGCTCGCCAGGCTGTTGAAACCGGCTGGTCCGATCTGGCTTGGGTTGACGGAGCGGGTGCAGAGCCTCAGGCCCTATGACACGTTCAATGATGTCGCGGCGATGGTGTCGCGCTCGGCCTATGAACAACTCGAACGCTCGCCGCTGCTGCTCGCCGGAACGGCAGCCGGCATGGCGGTGACGTATTTGGGGCCGCCAATTTTCGCACTTGCAGGCTCAGGCCTCATCCAGGGTTTGGGGGCAGCAGCCTGGCTCCTCATGGCGCTGGCGTTCCAGCCCATGCTGCGGCTTTATCGCGTTAACCCCGGCTGGGGCATTTTGCTGCCGGCAATCGCGTGTGCTTATATGGTCTTTACCCTCCATTCCGCCTATCAGCACGCACGCGGAAGGGGCGGCCGCTGGAAGGGGCGGGCGCAGGCCAATGTATCGGAAGCAGAATGAAAACCGCCGTCGAATTGCGATCCGGAAAAGGCCACCGCGATGAAAATTTTCCGGTCGCGTCGCGGCTCATTCATCCGCGCCACCGCGCCATTATCCTGGCGTTCTATAATTTCGTCAGGACGGCGGACGACATCGCCGATCACATTTCGCTGAAGGCGGAGGAGAAGCTCAAGCTGCTCGATGGACTCGAAGACGGTCTCGTCGGCAAAGCGGGCGCGAGCGAGGAAGCAAGGCGATTGCGGCAGGCGCTCGAAGAGCGCGGGCTTCCGCCGCGCCATGCGCAGGATCTGCTCCATGCTTTCCGGATGGACGCACGCAAGCTGCGCTATCAAAATTGGGACGATCTCATCGACTATTGCCGCTATTCGGCAATGCCGGTCGGGCGGTTCGTGCTCGATGTGCATGGCGAGAGCCAGGAGAGCTGGCACTATTCCGATCCCTTGTGCGCGGGGCTGCAGATCATCAACCATCTGCAAGATTGCGGCCTGGACTATAGAAACCTCGACCGCGTCTATATTCCCATCGAGGCTTTTGCCCGCGCCGATGCGGGTATCGAATCGCTCGCCGGACGGGCGGCCGATCCGGCGCTGCGCCGCTGCTTCGATGAGATCTGCCGGGGCGTCGATGATTTGCTGCGCAAGGCGGAACCACTAGCCCTGGCCGTGAACGACCTGCGGCTCGGGCTGGAGATCGCGGTAATACAGCGGCTGGCGATTGTGCTGAGCAAAAGACTTTCGAGCCGCGATCCGTTGAGCGAGCGCGTGCATCTGAGCACCGGAGAAACCGCAGCGACGAGTATTGCGGCGGTGGTGCGCGGTTTAAGCCGGCGGGCACGCCAGGCTGTCGCCCCGGTCAAGGAGCCTGCCGTTGAAAGGTGATCCGGCAGCCCTACAGCAAAGTTCGGAACCGAGCGCCGCGAAGCGGGCCTCGGGAAGCACGTTCTACACAGCGATGCGAATTTTGCCGCGCATCCGGCGGGAGGCGATCTTCGAAATTTATGCGTTCTGCCGGGAGGTCGATGATGTTGCCGACCGTCAAGCGCCGCGCGCGGAGCGGCTCGCCGAACTGAAGAGCTGGCGGGCGGATGTCGATGCGCTCTATGGCGGTGCACCGCCCATGAGGCTCAAGGGCCTGGCTGGCGCGGTCAACACATTCGGGCTCGACAAAAAAGACATGCTGGCCATCATCGAGGGCATGGAAATGGACGTGAGCCAAGACATCCGCGCTCCGGATTTCGCCACGCTCGATCTTTATTGCGACCGGGTGGCCAGCGCCGTCGGCCGGCTGTGTGTCAAGGTGTTCGGCATGGGCGGCACGGAAGGCGAGGAACTCGCCCATCATCTCGGCCGGGCGCTGCAGCTTACCAATATCCTGCGCGACCTCGACGAGGACGCGGCTATCGGGCGCCTCTATCTGCCGCGCCAAGCCTTGGAAGATGCCGGTATCGCCAGGCGCGAACCATCCTCAGCGCTGGCCGACGGCAGGATCGGACAAGCCTGTGCTCCGGTGGTCGAGCGGGCGCGGGGACATTTCCAGCGTGCGGATGAGGTTATGCAGCGTTGTCCGCGCTGGACGGTGCGCGCCCCCCGGCTCATGGCGGAAGCTTATAAACTCAAACTCGACGCTCTCGTGGCGCGCGGCTGGCTGCCGCCGCGCCGAGCGATCAGCGTGAGCCGGCTCGATCTCCTGTGGGTCGTCGCCCGCTACGCTTTCGTTTGATGAGGGAGGGCGTTGTCCATGTCGTTGGGGCTGGACTCGCTGGCCTTGCGGCGGCGGTGCGGCTCGCCCGATCAGGCGTGAAGTGCATGGTGCACGAGGCTGCTGCGCATGCGGGCGGACGGTGCCGATCGTATTTCGATGCGGCGCTGGGGATGAGAATCGACAATGGCAATCATATCGTGCTGTCGGGCAATCACGCGACATTGGCCTATCTCGGATGTATCGGTGCAGGCGAAGCCTTGCAGGGACCGGATCATGCCGTTTTCGATTTCATCGATCTTGCTGCCAAGGAACGCTGGCGGCTCGAGCCTAGCCACGGGCCGATCCCATGGTGGATTTTCGATCCACAGCGCCGCATACCCGCCACAAAGCCGCGTGATTTTCTGGCCGCCGTGCGGCTGCTCTGGGCAGGAGGAGAGGAACGGGTCAGAGACAGAATGGCTTGCGAGGGTTCCCTTTATGAGCGGCTGTGGCGCCCGCTGCTGCTCGCGGCGCTGAATACCGAGCCCTCCGAGGCCGCGGCGGCGCTAGCCGGCGCGGTGCTCCGCGAAAGCCTCGTCAAAGGCGGCCGTGCCTGCCGGCCGCTCATCGCCTGGCAAGGATTGTCGGAAGCTTTCGTCGACCCGGCGGTGCGATTTCTCACGAAGAAGGGATCATCGATCCATTATGGCGAGCGACTCAGGTCAATGCGTTTCGAGAAGCACATGGTAA
>DATFOT010000510.1:0-2789 GCA_035265265.1 Aestuariivirgaceae bacterium
AACGGTCGCTGCGCAACCTAATCACGCTTCTCATTTCACTGTTCCTGATTTCGCTCGGCGCTGCGCTTTCGGTTCAGCTCTCGGTGAGCCGCAACATGCATATCAGCGAACACAATAAAATTTCACTTCTCAATGCGCAAATCGCTGCGAACCGCCTGCGCAGCAGGCTTGGGGAAGGGATTACCAAGGGTGAAACCGCGCGGATCCCGCTGCAGGAAGACATCGAAGAAGCGCTGCCGCCGGCACGGCGGCCGCAGGGACGGACTTTCGCGGTGACGGATCCGACGGGGATCATACGGGTTGCCACCCCAGAGAGCCCGCAGCTCATCGGCAAGGAATTGTTCGAGCTCCTGCCCGCGGAGCTGTTCATCTTCGGATCGGCCGAGGACCGCGAGATGCAGCTCGTCCGCCTGGCCGACGGGCGGGAAGCTTATGCAACGGTGATCGCGCTCGATCCTTATCCCGGATCGCTGGTGGTCATGGAGACCGGCACAGATCTTCTCGGCTCATGGCGAACGGACGTGACGCATATCGGAGCGCTGTTCACGGTAACGCTGGCCGTGCTGGTGCTGCTCGGCGGCGCGTTCCACTGGCAAGCGGCGCGGGCGGCGGAAGCCGACCGGACGCTGGCTATTGCCACGGAGCGGCTCGACAAGGCGCTCGACCGCGGCCGCTGCGGGTTGTGGGACTGGGATATCGCGCGGGGACAAATCTTCTGGTCGCGCTCCATGTTCAACATGCTGGGGCTCGAACCAAGCGGGGAATTTCTCTCGTTCGGCGAGGTCGCGGGGCGGCTTCATCCCGATGATGCGCCGCTCGAGCATTTTGCCGAGCTGATGCTCAGGGGCGAGCGGAGCGCCTTCGATCAGGAGTTCCGCATGCGCCACAGGGACGGGCATTGGGTGTGGCTCAGGGCCCGCGCCGAGCTAGCGCCGGCCCCAGGCGAGCAGGCGCCGCATCTCGTCGGCATCGTGATCGACATCACGCAGCAGAAGCTCGCCGACCGCCTTAACCAGGAGGCGGAGCTCAGGCTGATGGATGCGATCGAGAATATTTCCGAAGCGTTCGTGCTGTGGAACGCCGAAAATCAGCTGGTGATGTGCAATTCGAAATACCAGCAATTCCACAGCTTGCCGGCCAACGTGTGCATTGCCGGTACGCCCTATGAAGACGTGACGCTCGCCGCGAAGGAACCGGTTGTGAGACAGCGGGTGCCGCTCGCCCATGGCGAGGTGCAGGAAGGCAATACGTTCGAGGTGCAATTGGGCGACGGGCGGTGGCTGCAGATCAATGAGCGGCGGACGAAGGACGGCGGCTTCGTGTCGGTCGGCACGGATATCACGGCGCTGAAGCAGCATGAGGAGCGGCTGCTCGATTCGGAGCGCGAGTTGATGAATACGGTGCGCGATCTGCAGAAGTCCCGGATGGCGCTGGAGCAGCAGTCGCAGCGGCTCGCCGATCTTGCAGAGAAATACTCGCGGGAGAAGACGCGGGCGGAAGAAGCCAATCGGTCCAAATCGGAGTTCCTTGCCAATATGAGCCATGAGCTCAGGACGCCGCTCAACGCCATTATCGGTTTCAGCGAGGTGATGGTGCAGCAGTTCTTCGGACCGATAGGCTCGGACAAATACGTCGACTATGCGCGCGACATCAACAAGAGCGGACAGTACCTGCTCGACGTGATCAGCGACATCCTCGACATGTCGAAGATCGAGGCCGGCCGGCTGCAGCTCGAGATCAAACCGTGCAGCGTGCCGGCGATTATCGACGAATCGCTGCGCATCGTGGCGCCGCGGGCGCAGGAGGGAAAGGTCGAGCTATCAGTGAAGGTGCCGAAGATGCTCGACCTCGAAGGCGACAAGCGGGCCCTGAAGCAGGTGTTCATCAATCTTCTCGCGAATGCGGTGAAATTCACGCCCGAAGGCGGGCGCGTGAGCGTGACGGCAAAAAAGCAAGATCAGCGCGTCGTGATCGTCATCGCCGATTCCGGCATCGGCATCCCGCCGCGGGACCTGGAAAAACTCGGACGCCCGTTCGAGCAGGTGGAAAACCAGTTCACCAAGACGAAGAGCGGATCGGGCCTGGGACTGGCGATTTCAAAATCGCTCGTCGAGCTTCACGGCGGATCGCTGTCGATCGAAAGCCAGGAGCGCCAGGGGACAACGGTCACGGTGCTGCTCCCGCGCGTCGCAGTCCAGGCTTTGCCGGCGGCTTGAGGAACCCCTGGCTTGCGACAGAAAACTCATGGCCGGACTTGGTCCGGCCATCTCGCTTGCATCTCGTGTGGAGGAGATCACCGGGTCAAGCCCGATGACGTCTTTCCTTACTCATCGTCATCGTCCTTCTCGGCCGGCTTGGTGCCCGCGCGCACGTAGCGATAGGCGCGAGATTCTTCAAGTGAAATCGAGCCGTCGCCGTCCTTGTCGGCCTTACCGAATTCCGCAGAGACGAAAGTGCTCAACTCCTGGCGGCTGATAGCGCCGTCGCGGTCGGCATCATAGTCGGCGAGCATCAGATCGCGGCGGCGCTCCAGACCTTTTTGCAGCCACTCCTCAATCTCCGCCTTGGTCAGCGAGCCGTCGGCGTTCTGGTCGAGGCGGAACAGATATTTCTCGCTGCGTGGCCCAATCTCGGCGACGGAGAGCTTGCCGTCCTTATCGCCGTCGAGCTGGTTGAATGATTTTTCGGTGCGCGGAAAGCCGGGGCCGGCGGCGAAGGCGGTACAGGACACACCGGCCATAAGAATGGCGCCAAGAATAGATTTAAACGATAGTCCAGTCATTATTTCC
>DATFOT010000511.1:0-3000 GCA_035265265.1 Aestuariivirgaceae bacterium
ACCTGCGCGGCGAATGGAGCGGGTGGCGTGCCGCTCAGCAACCCTTGCAGATCTTGGTTTGCCGCGCCAGCCTTGCGTCGGCCTCGACATCTTCGTTGGGCTGCCGCGTCCAATCCTCATACCGCGCCTTGGCGTCCGATCGGGCCGGGGCGTCATTCAGCGGGCCGAGAACGATCTCGCGATCGCGAGCTGTCTTTCGCTTTGCCGGCCGTTTTTCCTCGCCCGGCGCATCATTTGCCGTCGGTGGTTCTCCCAACCCATCCCACGCGATCGGTGTACCCGCCGTTGGCGTCGCGCAGCCGGTACCGGAGGCACAGCAGCCGGTGAGGGCCGTGCCGGCGATGAGGAGAGCCAGAAGTTTTGTTAGCATTGCTGCCCCGCGTGACGCCGCTGTGAAATATCATGATTTGACAAGGTCTAAGCACTCAAGCTTGAAGCTTTGACGTTAATACGGCGAAAACACGCCGGGTCGCCGGCTTGATCAGCGCTTCGCAAGGCTCACGGCCGCGCCCTTTTCGCCGACCACCTTCACTTCGTCCTTCCCGCACTTGAAATCACGCGCAAATTCGTCCGCCGCCTGTCGCGCAAGCTCGTTGGCGTTGCGGTTGGCCTGGCCGTCGATATAGGCGACGTGGCAGACCGGGCCAGGCGGCAGCCGCGTCACCGCCAGCATCGGCTTCGAAGTCGGGGTTCCGGCCTTGTCGAGGTCGTTGTTGTCGGCGATCAGCCAGCGCTGAATGATCGCGAACGGCTTGCCATCCACCGCCCGCCATTCGACGGTGGGAGCGGTGGAATTGAAGGGGGCGAACCAGGACTCCGCGGCCGGCTCCTTGCTGGCGGCTGCGCGGTTGGGCCCGATCGAGACGGTCTGGCGCAGGTCATCCTCGCTGATCAACACCACCAGCCCCGATTTGCCGGGGCACACCTGCGTCGTGCCGCCGTTGGGGTCCCCGGGCTTGCCGATGGTGCGGCAGTCCTTCGGAGCTGTTGATGTATAGCTGCTGCTGAATGTTTGGGCGTTGGCCGGTGAAATCAGGCCAAAGGCAGCCACGAACAGTGCCGCGGCGGCCGGCACGACGGGCTGCCGATAGGAAACGCGTTTCATCTGCACTTCTCGCATGGAACCTCGACGATCAGACGTGTGCAATCTGGGGAAGGTTCATGGCAAAGGTGCGAAACACCTGACATTGCCGCGGAATCGTCCTAGAAGAGCGGCTTCGCAATTCCTCGTTTCCCGAGCGTGCAGTCATTCAGTCGTCATGACCTCCATTCCTTCGAATAAGCCCTATCGCGTCGGCCGCTCCCGTACCGGGCTTGGCCTCTTCGCCACCAAGCCGATCAAGAAGGGTAGCAAGATCATCCGCTACTTCGGGCCGCTGCTGGATTCGAAGAAGAAAAAAGACGACGCGATTGAGAACAAATACCTTTTTGAACTGACCAACCGCTGGACCATCGACGGCTCGGTACGCAAAAACGTCGCCCGCTACATCAACCATGCCTGCAAGCCGAACGCGGAATCCGACGTCAAACCGCGCAAGCGCAAGGTGTTCATCCGCGCCATCAAGGACATCGAGCCGGGCGAGGAGATCAACTACGACTACGGCACCGACTACTTCAAAGCCTATCTGAAGCCGATTGGCTGCAAATGCGCGGCCTGCGAGAAGAAGCGCAAGAAGCAGCGCGCCGAGGCGCGGGCTGAAAAGGCCCGCCTGAAGGCCAAGGCCGAGCGCAAGGCGCTGAAGAAGGCGGAGAAACTGGCCAAGGCGGAGGCCGGGCTGAAGGAAAAATTGAAGGCGAAGGCCGAGCGGAAGTCAAAGAAGAAGCTCAATGGCCATTCGCTGAACGGCAAGTCCTTTAACGGCAAGCACCTGAACGGCAATGGCCGCGCCAGGGTCGCCGGCAGGAAACCGACGGGCCGGAAACAGCCGGTCTCCGCGCCGGCGCCAGCCCTTCAGGCCTAGGCCTCGTCCACCGGGCTCATCTGCCCGCCCTGTGCGCCGATTTCGGCAGCGCTGAATCGCCGAAGTCGACCGCCGAGCGTTGAATGATCGCGCCGGTTTCGTCGATCACGACACGAAACCGCCGGTGTGCGGAGAAGAAGGTCAGGCGATGCCGGCCGGAATCGGCATCGATCCCGCGCTCGGCAAGGCTCGTGATCCGGCCCGCGCGCATCTCTTCCTGCAGCAGGGAGGGGGCGAGGCCGAAGCCTTCGGCGACGATGGCGGCGTCGATCTGAACGGCGCCATTTTCGAATTCGATCGGTTTCATGCGTTGCACCTGATGCGTCGTTGCGGCGGTCATGCGTGCGCCGGGCTCGGCCTGGCTGTCGCGGGATAGGCGCATTCCGCCAGTGTCGTGGCGTCGAGCTCGCGCATGAAGGCTTCGCGGGCGGCCGCGAGCCTCGCCTTCAGCCGGCAGCGTGGCTGTAGCACGCAATTGCCGCCATCCTCGCGAAAGCATTCGACCAGCGGCGGCCCTTCCAGCGCGCGCACCACTTCGCCGATCGTAATCGACTGGGCGGGGCGGGCCAGCGTGAAGCCGCCGCCGACGCCGCGCTGGGTCGAGATGAAGCCGCTGTCGGCGAGGTCGCGCACCACCTTGGCCAGATGGTTGCGGGAAATGCCGAACTCGGCCGCGATCTCGTTGGTTGCGAACGAGCGGCCGGGCTCGCCGGCCAGCCGCATCAGGGCGCGCAAGGCAAAATCCGTGAACGATGTCAGGCGCATGGGAGCTCTCTTAAAAGATCTGCTTGCAAATCATCTATAGCGGTCTAAATTCGTATTTGAAATACCTATTTAAGGGCAACCGAGAAATGGAAGCGATCGTGGCAGGGCCGGAGCGGCGTGAACGGTTGACGGCCGAAATCATGGAGCGGACGGGTATCGACGAGGCGATGATCGAGCGCCTGGTGCGCGGCTTCTACGCCAAGGTGCGCGCCGATGCGGTGCTGGGACCGATCTTCGAGGCCCGCATCAGGGATTGGGAGCCGCATCTGGCGCA
>DATFOT010000512.1:0-3951 GCA_035265265.1 Aestuariivirgaceae bacterium
CAGAAATCGTTCATCTGAGCAGTCCCGTGCCGGTGATGGCGAGCCATAACGCCGACGGGCAGGAAGACTCACTCAGCCATGCGCCGCTGGCCGTGCAGAAGCTGGAGGCACTTTTGGAGCGATACGAGCTCGCTATCGCAATGGAGCTGGCGGCCGCGGCCCAGGCCGTGGATCTGGCTAAACCGCGACGCATCGCACCGAAGCTGGCCAAGGCTCATGAAGCCGTGCGGCGCCTGCATCCCTTTCTCGACGAGGACCGTCCCATCGGCAGGGAGATCGAATCAGTGGCGAGGGAAATAGTGCTAAGCGGGATGCTGCTTCAGCTGTAAGGCAGGGTTTGGCCAACGCCGAGGGAAAGTGCCTTGTTCAACATGGCCGATCCCAATGCGATGTCGCAGAGCGACAGGCCCCGATGCCAGAACAGGATTTTTTCTTCCTCGCTTTCACGTCCCGGCTTTCTGCCGACCACGATCTCCGCCAATTCGGCATGAACGCCGGCCTCGCTCAGCAAGCCCTGGTCGATGTGGGGCCGAAGAGCGCCGAATTTCCCAGCACGGAACTGGCCGAGATCGTCTACGACAATCTTGTTCATAATGGCAGGAAGCGAGAGTTCCAGTGCACTGACGGTGCCGTAAGGAATAACAAGCGCGCCATCCTTCACGAAATCACGCTTGAAGTGTTCGGCTCGGGTATCCAAGCGTGAGGCTTCGACCATTATGTCGGCGCCCGAGAGGCAGTCCCGCCAATTATCGGTCACGATGATTTTTTTCTGCAGGTCATGTTCAAGCCGTGCCGCGAACGCTTCACGGCTTTCCCTGCGCCGCGAATGGATGCGGATTTCGGTGAAATCGAAGAGGCGGTCGAGCAAGCGAATATTCCAATAGGACGTGCCGCGAGCACCGACATGGCCCAGTACCTTCGATTGCTTGCGCGCTAGGTATTTCGCACCAAGGGCAGTGAGCGCACCGGTGCGCATATCGGTCATGACGGTGGCATCCAGAATTGCCACAGGCATTCCGGTTCGAGGATCGAAAAGACTGAGGAGGGCCATTTCCGAAGGCAGGCCCTGCTTATAATTCTCCAAATAGTCGCCGACAATCTTCACACCGGCAAGATTAAGAGGCGCTACATAGCCCCGCAGAACGTTGAAGTGACCGTTAAACGCCGGATCCGGGACGAGATGCACCCGCGGTTCAATAACGGCGCCGCCGGTGCCTTGGGCCTGCAAAGCTCCTGCAACAGCATCGAGTATCTCGCCATCGCTCATATTCAGTCGGGCCACATCGGGCCCGCTGAGATAAGTGATGGTCACAGCGGCCATTTCTCAAACTGGAGGTGGCGGTGAAAGTGCGCCGTGACGTTCCAGATATTCCGTGACGATGCTGGCGGCCACGGCAGGCGCGTGGAGCGTGGTGTCTATTCGCAACTCGGATCCATCAGGCGCTTCATAGTCGGAATCGATACCTGTGAAATTCTTGATCTCGCCGGCACGGGCCTTCTTGTAAAGGCCCTTGGGATCACGCTCTTCGCATACCGCAAGGGGGGTATCGATGAAAATTTCGACAAATTCCCCGCTGTCCATGAGTTCCCGCGCCAGCAAACGCTCGGAGCGGAAAGGCGATATGAATGAGACGAGCACGATGAGACCCGCATCTGCCATGAGCTTTGCCACCTCGGCGACACGGCGGATATTCTCCACGCGGTCGGCAGCGGTAAAGCCGAGGTCACGGTTGAGCCCGTGGCGAATGTTGTCGCCGTCCAACAAATAAGTCATATGGCCGCGTGAGTGCAGTCTTCGTTCGACAAGATTCGCGATCGTGGACTTCCCGGAACCGGACAGGCCGGTAAACCACAAGACACAGGGTTTCTGACCAGCTTTGGCGGCTCGCGCCCGCTTGTTGACGTCAAGCGCCTGCCAGTGGACATTAGTCGAGCGGCGAAGCGCGAAGTGAATGAAGCCCATGCCGACCGTATTATTGCTGAAACGGTCGATAATAATGAAGCCTCCCAGCTCCCGCGACTCGGCATAGGGTGCAAAGGGGATGTGGTGGTCGAGCTCAAGATTGCACACCCCGATTTCGTTGAGCTCCAGGGTCTTTGCAGCCACATGTTCGAGAGTGTTGACGTTGATCTTGTACTTCGGCTGGGACAAGGTGCCCTGCACGCTGCAGCTGCCAATTTTGACGACATAGGGACGATGCGGAAGCATCGGCTCATTGTCCATCCAGAGCACATGCGTCTCGAACTGATCTGCAACGGCGGCCGGCTGATCGGGGGTGCAGATCAGATCGCCACGCGATACATCCAGCTCATCGTCGAGGGTAATGGTGATCGACTGGCCCGCGACCGCTTCGGCGAGATCGCCGTCGCGCGTGGAGATGCGAGCGATGCGCGAGGTGCGTCCGGAGGGAAGCACGCGAATTTCATCGCCGGCTGCGGCAATCCCTGAAGCAATGGTTCCGGCATAACCGCGGAAGGCCTGATTTGGGCGGTTCACCCATTGGACGGCCATCCGCAAGGGACCATTGCTTTCGCCGACACCGAGCGGCACAGTTTCGAGATAATAGAGCAGCGTGTTTCCCCGGTACCACGGCATGCGGGCGCTGACTGTCGTAACATTGTCGCCATTCAAGGCTGAGACCGGAATGCAGCAGATGTCGCTTAGGCCAAGCGAGCCGGCGAAAGCCCGATAGTCAGCTTCGATTGAGCGAAATACCTCCTCGGCATAGTCAACAAGATCCATTTTGTTGACGGCCAGCACGATCCGGCGAATCCCAAGGAGCGAGACGATGAAGCTATGCCGGCGCGTTTGCGTGAGCACGCCCTTGCGGGCATCGATAAGTATAATGGCGAGTTCGGCGGTCGACGCCCCGGTCGCCATATTACGGGTGTATTGCTCATGGCCCGGCGTATCGGCAACGATGAACTTGCGCCGGTCGGTGGTGAACGTACGATAGGCCACATCAATGGTAATACCCTGCTCGCGCTCGGCAGCGAGACCATCAACCAGAAGAGCAAAATCGAGCTTGCCGCCTTGTGTTCCCAGGCGTTTCGAATCTCTTTCGAGCGCGGCGAGCTGATCTTCGAACAGCATCTTGGCTTCATAGAGCAAGCGTCCGATCAGCGTGGACTTTCCATCATCGACGCTGCCGCAGGTAATGAAACGCAAAAGATCCTTGCTCTCCTGCGCGCGCAAATAAGTTTCAACCGTCGAGGACTTATCCGGGCGACGCAACATTAGAAGTATCCTTCCTGCTTCTTCTTCTCCATGGACGCACCCTGATCCTGGTCGATGACGCGTCCCTGACGCTCGGAAGTCGTGGTAATCAGCATCTCTTCGATGATCTCGAGAAGGGTCGCTGCGTCGGAACGAATTGCACCGGTTAGAGGATAGCAGCCGAGGGTTCGAAACCGCACCCGCTGCATCTGAGGGCGTTCGCCCGGCTGCAAAGGCATACGATCATCGTCGACCATGATCATCTGGCCATCGCGCGTGACGATCGGGCGCTCGGCCGCGAAGTAAAGCGGAACGATATCGATTTGCTCCTGAAGGATATATTGCCACACATCGAGTTCGGTCCAGTTGGACAAGGGGAAGACCCGCATCGATTCCCCCTTGTTGATGCGGGTGTTGTATAGCTTCCAAAGCTCGGGGCGCTGGGTCTTCGGGTCCCAGCGATGACGGGAATCGCGAAAAGAGAAGATCCGCTCCTTGGCGCGGGATTTTTCCTCGTCACGGCGGGCACCGCCGAAGGCGGCATCGAAACCATATTTATCGAGTGCCTGTTTTAGAGCTTCGGTCTTCATGATCTGAGTGTGGAGAGCAGAACCGTGGGTGAAAGGACCGATGTTCTTTTCGGCACCCTCCGGATTGACATGGACCAAGAGATCGAACCCGTGGGTTCTGGCCATTTGGTCGCGAAACTCGATCATCTGTCGGAATTTCCAACG
>DATFOT010000513.1:0-12299 GCA_035265265.1 Aestuariivirgaceae bacterium
ACCGTCTTGCCCGCCCTCTGGGTGGCGGCAATCTCCGCCAGCATTTTTTCATCCTTCCGCGTCACACCGGGAAAATTCATCATCTCGCCGAGCCCGACGATGTTCGGCCAGCCCATGGCTTCGGCGACATCCTTGGCATCGAGCACCGCCCCCGCCGTCTCGAGACCCGGCGCGCTCGGAACGCAGCTCGGCATCTGCACGAACACATTGATCGGCAGGCCCATCGCTTCGTCATGCATGAGCTTCACGCCCGGAAGCCCGAGCACATTGGCGATCTCATGCGGATCGATGAACATTGCGGTGGTGCCGTGGGGAATGACCGCCCGCGCAAATTCGCTTACCGTCACCATGCCGCTTTCCACGTGCATATGCGCATCGCACAGGCCAGGCACCAGATAACGGCCCTCGGCCTCGACAATCTGTGTGCGCTCGCCGACCGTGTGGCCGGCATCTTCCCCCGCAAAGGCGATGCGGCCCGCAATGATGGCGATATCGGTGGAGGGGATGATTTCGCCTGAATACACATTGACCCAGCGCCCGTTGCGGATGACGAGATCGGCCGGCAGGCGGCCCATGCACACATCGATCAGCTTCGGTGCCGTCTCGCTCCAGGGCTTGATTGCCATATTGTCATTTCCCCCGAAAAGTGCCGCGCTCCGGCTCAAGCCTTGGCCAGAAGCCACTCGTGATCTTTCTGATTGTGGAATCTCCAGGTGCGCTTCGGTCCCGCCATGACGTTGAGATAATAGAGATCGTAGCCATGCAGGGCCGCGCAGGGATGATAGCCCTTGGGCACCAGCGTCACGTCTCCGTCTTCGACGGTGATCGTTTCATCGAGCGATCGGTCTTCCGTGTAGATGCGCTGAAATGCAAACCCCTGCCGCGGGTTGATGCGATGATAATAGACTTCCTCGAGCAGCGATTCATGGGGAAGATTGTCCGTATCATGCTTGTGCGGCGGATAGGACGAGGAATTGCCGCCCGGCGTAATCACCTCGACTACAAGCAGATTTTCCGCCGCTTCCCACTCCGGCAGGATGTTGGTGACATGTCTTATGTTGCTCCCCTTGCCGCGGGTTTCTTGGCTGAGCTTGTCGGGGCCGATGAGCCGCGCCGCCAATCCGCCTTTGGCTGGTGCTGAGCATACGGCCAGCTCGACCGGTGTTTCCGCCATGATCCGCCAATGCGCTTCGGGCGGTGCGTAGACCGACCATGGTTTTCCATCGAACGGATTTCCCCGCCCCCCGATGCTGCCGAAATCCGTGCCCTCGACCTTTGCCTGCGCCTTGCCCGATATCATCACCAGGCACACTTCCCGGCCCGAAGCATTGCCGCCGGCTTCTTCGCCTGCCGCGAGCTTGATCAGATCGAAGCCCACATAGGTCCACCCCGCCGAAGCGGGCGTCACATGGATGGTCCGGCCCATGCCTGCATCGGGTTGTTTCACCAGGAGCTTCGCCATCTCACCGCCTTAGGCCCGCCTCCTTGAGGAAGCGGCAAAGATTGTCATAGCCCATTCTCACATATTCCGCTGGCGGTGCCTTTGCCGGATCCTGCTCGGCTTCCACCACGATCCAGCCCGTATAGCCTTTCAGCTGTTTCAACACGCCGACGAAATCCACCATGCCGTCGCCCGGCACCGTGTAGACGCCGGCGATCACGCTGTCCAGGAACGACAGGTCGCGCTTGTTCGCCTCATGCATGATGTCCTTGCGCACGTCCTTGGTGTGGACATGCGCGATTCTGCGTCCATAGCGCTGCGCCAGATCCTTCGGATTGGCCCCGGCCCAGATCGCATGGCCGGTATCGAGCAAAAGCCGCACCGCCGGCCCCGTCCGTTCCATCAGCTGGTCGATCTCGTCTGTTACTTGCACCACCGTTCCCATATGGTGGTGATAAGCCAGCCGCAATCCCTCGCCGGCGACCATTTCGGCAAAGCGCGTGAGTTCGGTGGTGAAGCGCGACCATTCCCCATTGTTCATCTGCGGCCGGCCCGACAATTTCTTGCGCCTGTTGCCATGAACGCTTTTGGTGCATTCCGCTGCGATGAACACATCCGTTCCCATGCCGGCGAGCAGCCTTATGTGATCCTGGGCCTGCTTGAATTCGCTCTCTGCGTCGCGCTCGAGCAGATAGGTCGAGTACCAGCCTCCCGCCAGCGCGAGCCCATGGGGATCAAGCACGCTTTTCAGCGTCACCGTCTGCCGCGGAAATTTATGGCCGAGTTCCATCCCCTCATAACCCGCCGCCTTGGCTTCGGTAAGGCATTGCTCGAGCGATATGGCCCCGCCGAGCTCCGGCATGTCGTCGTTTGACCAACAGATCGGGTTGGCGCCGATGCGTATGACCATGTTCGCCCCGCTCAATCAGTCACAGCGCCGCGCAGCCGCTGCCAGGCCGCCGAGAGCTGACCGAATTTCTGTGCCATTTCGGTTATGGTCTCCTCATCGCTCATTTTGCCGGCAAGCCAGGATTCTGCCGCATGATTGAAAATTGTGCGCCCAATGGCAAATCCTTTCACCATTGCGCTCCCTTCGGTCAGGGCAAAAGCTGTTTCAAGCTCGCTTGCCGGTGCCTCCATCCCAAGCAGCAGAATGCCGCGGCACCATGGATCCTGCCTGCCGACCACCCGCTCGATTGCGAGCCATGCCGCCTTGCTCTTTTGGGCCTCGAGCTTCCACCAGTCGGGCTTGATGCCCGCGGCGTATAGCTCGGCCAGTGTCTGAGCCACTGTTTCCTCCCCGATCACACCATGACGCCCGGCAATGATTTCGATGAGGAGCTCGCGGCCGATACGGCGTGCTGCGTCATAGAGGCGGCGAAGCTTCTGCCGTTGCCCTCTCTTGAGGTCATCTCCATCCTCGGGGTGATAGAAAGCCAGGCATTTTACCGTGTGCGTCACCGGCCACTCGATGAGCCGCGACCCTATGTCGCCCGAACCCTCGAATTCGAGAGGCCGCGAGCCCGGCTGCTCGACCGGCCGGCCGATCCAGAAATTTTCGCCGGCCGCCGCGAACATCGCCTCCCGTCCATATTGTTCATCGAGCAGCATGCCGAATCCCGGCCGCCCCGCTGCCACGCGCGCTGCGGCTTTCACCGCCAGGAGCTTGAACTCGGAAATTTTCGCTCGTGGCACGCCGATGCGATCCGCGAGCGCTTCGAATTGCACCCGATGGTCGATGGCGAGGGCCGTGAGCGACCGGCTCCGTGGCCGTCGCGTGCTCGCCCAATGCACATGGTTGAGCGTCTCGTCCTTGCGCAGCGCATGATGCGGGCTGCCGTGCTTGAGGAAGACCTCGAGCTCGGCATAGCTCGGATATTCCGGCGAGCACAGGAGCCGCGACACCGCGATCGCGCCGCATGCATTCCCCCATGTCGCGCAGGTCTTGAGCGGCTCCTCGCGCAGCCAGCCGCGCAGGAACCCTGCAAGAAACGCATCACCGGCGCCGAGCACATTATAAACTTCGATTGGAAATCCGCTGCCGACGATCCCTTCCTCGATGCGCTTTGGAATATCCTCAGCGAACACGATGCAGCCCATCGGCCCGCGCTTGAGCACGATCGTGCCGCCCTTCGCCAGGCCCCTGATCTTTTTCAGCGCCTTCAATGTGTCTTCCTCGCCGGCAGCGATATGTATTTCTTCTTCGGTGCCCACGATCAGATCGGCATCCGGCAGGATTTGCTGCAGATGGCGTGAAACCTCATCGGACTTGATATAGCGCTTTTCGCCCGCCCCATGGCCCGCGAGCCCCCAGAGATTGGGCCGGTAGTCGATATCGAACACGACCTTGCGGCCATTGCGCCGCGCAATGGCGATCGCCTTCTCTTGGGCCGCGCGCGTGTGCGGTTGCGAAAAATGCGTCCCCGTTACCA
The DNA here is from genome assembly GCA_035265265.1 of Aestuariivirgaceae bacterium. Lineage (GTDB taxonomy): Bacteria > Pseudomonadota > Alphaproteobacteria > Rhizobiales > Aestuariivirgaceae > DATBLQ01. The sequence goes on from DATFOT010000513.1 coordinate 3,874, forward strand.
GCACCGCCCGCGCCGAGGCGATGAAGGCTGGGTCGATCTCCTCTGCGGTCAGCGCCATGTCGGCGCAATTTTCCCGGTAGAAGATCAGGGGAAACGTCCGGTCGTTCTCAACCGCCAGAATAACCAGCGCAGTGAGCCGGTCGGGATCGGTGATGATGCCGCCGAGCGAAACGCCCTCACGCGTCATCTGCTCCAGGACGAAACGCCCCATTTGCTCTTGCCCGACCCGTGTCACGATTCCGGATTTGAGCCCGAGCCGCGCGGCGCCGATGGCGATGTTCGCCGGGCAGCCCCCGACCGACTTGGCGAAGGACTGTATGTCTTCGAGCCGCGAGCCGATCTGCTGGCCGTAAAGGTCGACCGACACCCGCCCGATGGTAATGACGTCAAGCTCTCCATGCTGCGCCGGCACTCTCCCGGTCACGGCCATGATCCATCTCCAAAACGTCGAAGGGGGTTCGTCGTTTCTTCATACGCTTTCTGGCAATTGAAGCAACAGCCGCCCGCCCCGTCAAATCAGACTGGCACCCGCTAGCCACTTGACCGCGCCAAGGGGAAGTGGAATTGGTAAATCGAGCCTAAGCTGGGGTAGGGCAGCTCGACTGCATGGCGCGCAAGCCTTCGAAAAAACCATCCTCCTCAGAGCCAGAAAAGCGTTCGGCTCCGCTTCTCGAAGCCAAAGGCATCGTCAAATATTTTGGCGCCATAACTGCACTGCGCGACGTGAACTTCCATCTTAATCGCGGGGAAGTCCTTGGCGTCGTCGGCGATAATGGGGCCGGCAAATCGACCCTCATGAAAATCCTCTCGGGCCTTTACGCTCCCAGTGCCGGACAGATCATTTTCGATGGCAGACCGGTTGCCTTCGCCAGCCCCCGCGAGGCCCGCAACATCGGCATCGAAATGGTTTATCAGGATTTCGCGCTCGCCGGAAACCTGCCGATTTTCGAAAACATCTATCTCGGCCGCGAGCCCGGCCGCAGGATTCTCGGCCTTACGATCGTCGATCACGCGCAGGCGCGCGAAATGGCCAAGGAGCATCTCGAGCGACTCAAGATCCACGTCAAAAGCGTCGACCAGCCGGTGGAAGAACTGTCGGGCGGCCAGCGCCAGGCGGTCGCCATCGCCCGCTCCACCGCATTCGATGCCCGAGTGGTGATTATGGACGAGCCGACTGCCGCCTTGGCCGTCAAGGAAGTCGGCAAGGTTCTCGACCTCATCCGCGGCCTCAAGGATCACGGTGTCAGCGTCATCCTCATCTCTCACCGTATGGACGACATCTTCTACGTCTGCGATCGCGTCATGGCACTGTATCATGGTGCCAATTTCGCCGAAGCTCCCCTTGCACACACATCGCGCAACGAAGTGATCGGCTGGATCATGGGCACCAGAGGGCATAAGGACAGCCCTGCCCACGACAGGGTTCACTGAATGCTCGCCAACCCCGAGGTGGCGAACTTCGTCGAGCGCTACGGCATCATAGCGGTCGTCGCGGTGATGATGCTCGCGCTCACGATCCTCAAGCCCGACGTGTTTCTCAGCATTACCAACCTCACCAATATCGTGAAGCAGAACGCCTCCGCCGCTCTCCTAGCGCTTGGCATGTTCGTCGTGATCCTCACCGCCGGCATCGACCTCTCGGTCGGATCGGTAATGGCCCTCGCCATGGTGTCGCTCGCCGTTGCCAACCGGGCAGGATATTCCTGGGAGACCATCCTGCTGATCGGCCCCCTCGTCGGCATCGCCGCGGGCTGGGTGAATGGGGCCGGGCTGACCTGGCTCAGGCTGCCGCATCCTTTCATCATGACCCTTGGAACGCTCAACATTGCCCGCGGCCTGACCAATCTTGTCTCTGGCGGCGCCCCGGTTAGCGGTCTCAAGCCGGAAGTCCGCTACCTTGGCCAGAAGACCTATGACTTCGGAATATTCGCGCCGCCCGCTGGCATACCGGCAAGTTTGTTTCTGGTTGCCATCTGCGCCATCGGCCTCTGGTTCTTTCTCAATCGCACCTCGATCGGCCGCCATATCTACGCCATCGGCGGCAACCCCCAGGCCGCGCGGGTGAGCGGCATCGACGTCAATCGCGTGCTCGTCATCGTCTATGTGATCTGCGGATTCTTTGCCGGCCTCGCCGGGCTTTTGCTCGCGGGGCGTACCGATTCCGGTTTTCCCAACGCCGGCATCGGTGCCGAGCTCGATGCGATCGCCGCAGTCATCATCGGCGGTGCCAGCTTCTTCGGCGGCCGCGGCACCGTGCTCGGCGTGCTTGCCGGCGTGCTGATCATCGGCCTTCTCCGCAACGGCCTCAATCTTCTCAATGTGAGCGTTTTTTGGCAGCAGATTCTCATTGGTGTGGTAATCGTCGCCGCCGTTTATGTGGATGTGTTGCGCCGCAGGGCCGCCGTGCGCACGTGAATTTGGTGAGCCGCTCGGGCGCAGGTCTCCAGCGCTTGGCGGCGGGTGAAATGCAACGGAGACGTCTGTTGAATGGGAGCACTGTTATGAAAAGAATTCTTCTGAGCGGCGCCATGTTGGGCGCCGTACTGTTCACCGCTGCTGCAGCGAACGCCGAGACGGTTCTCGTCGACATGAAGGGGCCGGGAGCTGGCAATCCCTTCTGGGCGGCCGTCGAAGAGGGCGCAATGGCGAAAGGCAAGGAACTCGGCGTCGAGGTACGTGTGATGTCCCCCCCGCAAGAATCCGATGTCGCTGCCCAGATCGCCCAGATCGAGGATCAGATAGCCCAGGGGGTGGACGGCATCGCGCTCGCCCCGACCGATCCCAATGCGCTGGCCCCCGTGGTCGATGCCGCCAAGGCCAAGGGCATACCGGTTGTGTTTATCGATACCAAGGGCTCGAACGCGGGTGTCACCTTCATTGGCACCAACAACGAAACCGGTGCCGCTCTGGCCGCAGAGCACATCTGCAAGAGCGTGCCGAAGGGCAGCGAAGTAGCGATCCTTCAGGGCATCATCACCCAGTCGACCGGCCAAGCCCGTGCGCAGGGCTCGAAAGCCGGCCTCGAAGCCTGCGGCATGAAAGTCGTGGCCGAGCAGCCCGCGGATTGGGACCGCGCCAAGGGTCAGTCGGTGATGGAGAACATTCTCACCGGCAACCCCAATATCAAGGCGGTCTTCGCCTCCAACGACAACATGGCGCTTGGCGCCGTTGAGGCGCTGAAGGCGGCGAACAAGCTGAAGGACGTCCTTGTAGTCGGCTTCGACGCCAATCCCGATGCGGCCGCCGCGGTGCTTGCCGGCGACATGTCGGCAACGGTCGCCCAGTCGCCCAAGAACATGGGCGCGCTCGGCGTCGAGAACGTGCTCAAGCTCAAGAAGGGCGAAACCATTCCGGAGAATATCGACACGGGAACCGTGCTGGTGACGAAGGAGAACGCCGAACAATACAAGTAATATTCTACCGATCCCTTTTCGTCATTCCGGCGAAGGCCGGAATGACGAGACGGTAGGACCTGTCACGTGACCGAAAACGCAACCGACCACCTCGCGCAGGAGCTCACGACGCTGCGCGATATCCTGCGCTATGCAGTGAGCCGCTTCAGCGAGGCGGGCCTTAGCTACGGACATGGCACCCTCAACGCTCTCGACGAAGCGGTTTTCCTCATTCTCGAATCGCTTCATCTGCCGATCGGCGATGTCAACCCTTTTGCCGACGCGCGGCTCACCCTTGCTGAGCGCCGCATGCTCCTCGCCCGCATCGCCGAGCGCATCGTCACGCGCAAGCCCGCGCCCTATCTGCTTCGCCGCGCTTACATCGGGGCGGAGGCCTTTTACGTCGATGAACGCGTCATCATTCCGCGCTCCTTCATCGGTGAGCTGTTGCTCTCCGGCACGATCACTGGAGAAGCTTCGAGTCTCATTCCCGATCCGGCCGGCATCTCGAGCGTTCTCGATCTTTGCACCGGCTCAGGCTGTCTTGCCATTATTGCCGCGCAGCGCTTCTATCTGGCAGCGATTCACGCAGCCGATCTCTCAAAGGACGCGCTGGAGGTTGCTCGAATGAATATCGCCCAGCGCGGACTGGAGAGCCGCATAACCCTGTTTCAGGGCGATCTCTATGGGCCGCTCGGGACAAATCATTATGATCTGATCCTCTCCAATCCGCCCTATGTCGATGCCGCCGCTATGACGGCATTGCCGCCGGAATATCGCTATGAGCCGAAAATGGCTCTCGCCGGCGGCGTCGATGGGCTCGACATCATCCGCCGAATTCTGTCGGATGCGCTCCTCCATCTCACAGCGTCAGGCATGCTCGTCTGCGAGATCGGCCACGGCCGCGCAATTCTGGAGCGCGATTATCCTCACATCCCTTTTTTGTGGCTTGATACCGAGCAAAGCCAAGGCGAGGTCTTCTGCGTCGCCGCAGAGGATCTGCCCTGACCTTTGCACCTGAGCATACCGAACATCCGCTCAGTTCAGTGGCCCATCAAATCGAGAACCAAATCCACGCCCAATAAGGTACCCGGCGGCATCTGCGCCGCCAATGGCCGTCAAACCAGTGGCGTCTGCAGCGGCGGCGCCAACGACGGACCCGGCGGCGGCGCCTGCGGTGGTTTACAAACTCGACATCACCCTCAGATTGCGAATCTGGCGTGGTGGCCTCGGGATTAGGATCGTTGAGAATGTCGGGAGTGTTAAGAATGTCGTGAGCGTTGAGTTCATCGGGAGCGTTAAGATCGGGAAGGCCGGACGAGGGGGAGAAGGTGCGTGGCGGGATTGCAACCAGCGCTGCGGCCTGACGCGGTAACGCAAAACCGATAGCTGCAGTAGCGCCGACGCCCATCAAGCCTGTAATGAATATTCTCCTGTCCATTGCGGTCTCCCTTTTCGCTGTCGTTACTTTTAAATTCTGTTCGGGCGAAATCGTTCCCCTGCGGCAGCTTCCCGATTCCATCCGAAGCCCGCAGGCCATGTAAACCGATCACAGATAATTGTGAGGTACAGGGAACAAGAATCCAGTCTAATGCGTATCTCGTCCAGCATGGAAACTCGTGCCTGTGAGAGGGGCTTTCTTACAGGAGTATCCAATGAGAAAACTGCCTTTGTTAATGGCCGCAGCCGCTATCGGCGCTCTCGGCTTTACAGCAGGTCCAAGCATGGCAAGCCCGCTAGTGGGCGGATTGACCAGCGGAGCCGTGCCGGAATTGAACGAAGGGCTAGTTCAGAAGGTGCACGGCTGGCATTGCCGTAGAAGATACGGCTGGTTTCACGGCCGCAAATACCGGCATCGACACCGCCGCGCCTGTGATGATTACGGCGATTACGACGATTATTCTTACGGCTATTCGCCCTATGGCTACGGCTACCCGTATGCCTATGGTGGGCCGTCCATAGTTTTCGGCTTTGGTGATTTTGGTCACCGCCGACACTTCAGACACCGCAGACATCACAAAGGGAACTGGTAAATTCAGGGGCGGTCCGCAAGGGCCGCCTCATTTGCAAGTCCAGACCCGCTCACGGCCGTTTCCGCCCACGCAGGGGCGGAGCCTTCATTGGATCCTCGGGCCAGCTGTGCTTGGGATAACGCCCGCGCATTTCCGAGCGTACCTGGGCATAACCACTGGCCCAGAAGCGTCCAAGGTCCTGCGTGATCGCAGCTGGCCGCCCGGCCGGAGACAAGAGTTCCATCCTGAGCTTGAGCCTGCCCTTTGCCAGGGCCGGCATGTCGCGTGCGCCGAAGACTTCCTGAAGCTTCACCCGCAGGACCGGCTGTGTCTCATCGCTGTAATCGATGGCAATGCTGGAGCCCGACGGCACGCTGACCCGACGGGGAAGCTCCCGGTCGAGCCGCCGCAGGAGAGCAGGGGGAACGCGCGAAGCCAGGGCATCTGCCAGCCGCACCTTGGCCAGATGCTCGCGCCGCCGTGCTCCTGCGAGATAGGGCTTGAGCCAGTCTTCGAGTGATGCGAGAAGCGCCTCCTCTGCCATGTCCGGCCATCCGCTTTCAGGCTCGACCCGCCGCATGATCACGATACGGTTCTTGAGTGCTAGCGCTTCATCGGTCCACGGCAGAGATGCAAGACCAAGCAGCCGGACCCCTTCGATCATGGCCGCGGCAACGCGCTCCTCGCTGCCATCCTCGATGGATGTCTCATCCAGTACGAGTGCGCCGAGCCGGCGCTGCTCCTTTGCTACGACGGCCTGTGTGCGCTTGTCCCAATACACCTGCTCGAGCGTTTCGATCCTGTCGCCGTAAATATCTTCTATGCTCGCGAGACTGAGAGGTGCGGCAAGGAATATGCGCGCGTTGCTGGCTTTTCCGTCTGTCGTCGCGACCGCCAGGAATTTCTCCAGCGAGAGCGCATCGGTTTCATCGATGCTTGCGCCTCCCCCGCCCGCCAGCCGAAAGGATCCGCGCTTGTCGCGCGACTGGGCGATGCGTTCGCCATAGGCAAGCGCCACCAGCTCTCCCGCATCGCGGCTCTTTGCCTCGTCGCCAATCTTGGCAAGCCGCCTGATCTGGCTCGCCGCGAGTCGTGCCCGCATCAGGCTGTGGCGATTCACATCGCGCGGGGGCGGCTCTTCCCCCCTGAGCAGGACGATCCGATGGTCGATGTCGGCATCGCCGCGCCTGTTGAGAATATCGCGTTCACCGAGCAGCGCGGCGATCTCCGCGGCAAGCCGGCCCTGGCCGCGTGCATGGCCCGCGATCACCATGTGAGCGAGCCGGGGGTGAAGCGGCAGGCGCGCCAGCGCCCTTCCATGTTCGGTGATGCGGCCCTGGGCATCCACCGCTCCAAGGAGCTGCAGCAAGTCGCTGGCCTGCGCCACGGCCCCCGCGGGCGGGCGGTCTAACAGCCGCGCCTCGCCGATATCGGCAATGCCCCAAAGAGCGAGTTCAAGCAGGAGCGGCGCGGCATCGGCTTGCAGGATCTCAGGCAAATCCCGTGGCGCCAGCGCGAGCGTCTCCTCCTCCGGCCAAAGTCGAAAGCACACGCCGGGCCCAAGTCTTCCCGCACGGCCGCGGCGCTGCTCCGCTGCTGCAGCCGAAACGCGCACGGTTTCGAGCCGCGTCAACGCCGACCCGGGATCGAAGCGCGGCACGCGCTTGAAGCCTCCGTCGATCACGATGTCGACCCCTTCTATCGTCAGGCTGGTTTCCGCGATGGTTGTCGCCAAAACAACCTTCCGCTCACCCTGGAGGGGAGGTGCGATGGCGCGATCCTGCTCCTGTGCGCTGAGCGATCCATGAAGCGGCAGCACCCGCACGGCCTCAGGCCCGGGCAGCGCGCGAAGCTGATCTTCGGCCCGGCGGATCTCGGCTTCGCCAGGGAGAAACGCGAGGATGCTGCCCTTCTCGCGCCTGAGTGCTAATTTCACCGCGCTCGCCACATCCGCGGCCACCGTCTGCCGCGTGGCGCGTGTCAGATAACGTGTTTCGACTGGAAACTGTCGCCCCTTCGACCGCACGATCGCCGCTTCGCCGAGCAGGCGCTGCAGCGCCTCGCCTTCGAGAGTTGCCGACATGGCAAGGATGCGCAGATCAGGTCTGAGCGCTTCTCTTGTCTCGAGCGCGAGGGCAAGGCCGAGATCGGCATCGAGGCTGCGTTCGTGGAATTCATCGAATATGACGAGACCGACCCCTTCAAGCGCGGGATCGCTCTGCAGCCTTCGGGTCAATACCCCCTCGGTCACGATCTCTATTCGCGTCTTCGACGAGACCTTTGATTCAAAGCGCACGCTGTAGCCGACCGTTTCTCCGGCCTCCTCCCCGATAAGCCGCGCCATATGATGCGCTGCGGCTCGCGCGGCGATCCGGCGTGGCTCCAGCATCACGATCTTGCCTTGAAGCCAGGCTGAGCGCAGCAGCGCCAGCGGAACGCGGGTTGTCTTTCCGGCACCGGGTTCGGCAATGAGTATGGCGCCGCCCTTCGTGCTTAAGGCGGTGTCCAACTCCGCCAGGACCTCTTCGACCGGCAGGGGTATCGCTTCTTGCCTTCGTTCCATCTTTGCCCGGTCAATCATTGCCTTCGATTTCTTCTATCACGAACGGGCTCTGGTTCCGGTAGGGTTCCCGTGTTAAGGCCGCCACATTCCCTCGTTACCTTCGAGCACCGATGAGCGCCCAGATCATACCCGTTCCTCCCTTCGATCTTATCGTCTTTGGCGGTACCGGGGACCTTGCCATGCGCAAGCTGATGCCGGCGCTCTATCACCGCGACCGCGACGGCCAGCTTCCGGGCGAGGCTCGCATCATTGGCATCTCGCGCTCCGCGCTCGACGATGCCGGCTATCGAGCCAAGGTCGAGGATGCGTTCATCCGCCATGTCCCCAAGGCCTTTCACGATCCTGCCGTGAAGCACCGTTTTCTAGCCCGTCTCTCCTACGTCCGGCTGGACATCACGGCCGATGGCGGCTGGAAGCGGCTGCACGAGCTGCTCGATGGATTCGAGAGCCGCATCCGCG
>DATFOT010000514.1:0-3635 GCA_035265265.1 Aestuariivirgaceae bacterium
CGAGTAGTTCGCCCGCGCCGCGAATTTAAGTCGGCCCAGGCTAGGACGCTGCCAAAGAGGACGAAGGCCGAAACAATTGCACAGAGGATAACGACACGATGCTTCGCCAAACGCGAATTGATCCAGATCAACTCTATCAACCCTCAATGTGCCATCGTGGTTGCCTCGGCTGCAGGAGGAGACCATGCACATCATCTCCCCGTCCCGCACTTTCTGGCAGATCGCTGTGGAGGCATTGGGAGCATGGCGGCGGCGCGACGCCGATCTCGCCGACCTGAGGAGATGCGATCCTGTGGAAGTGAACCACATAGCGGACGATCTCGGTCTCAGCCGCGCCACCCTATTCACCCTTGCCGCGAAACGGCCGGACTCTGCCGACCTCTTGCTCCAACGCATGCAGGTGCTGGGACTAGACCCGAAAGTCGTGGGCGCGGAGCAGACCGCCGACATGCGGGATCTGCAGCGCTGCTGCTCGTGCTGCGACAACAAGGCGGAGTGCGGACACGATCTGGATAATCACCCGCAGGATTCCAGGTGGCGCAATTACTGCCCGAACAGCCATACCCTGGCTGCACTCCAGGAGGGCAAGTGAGGGTAAGCGCCCGCGCTATGGCGCCGCATGTTCCGCAGCGGCCTTACCCGGCGCACGACCGGCATAGGCCGTCCGTCCAGGCCCGATCAGCACGGCACCCCTCCAGCCGGCCGACGTTGCTCCGGCATGCGCGCGTCCGCGCCGAGATAAGCAGCGAAAGTGAAGAGCGGCCCTGGCACCCCTTGCGCCGCGCCGTATCCCGCGAGAAAGGCATCATTTGTCACCCAGCCGGGCGGAACGACGGATGCCTGCAAGAGCGGCAGCACGACATGCCCGCCGCCGAACACCAGCGAGCCCGCGCGGTAAACGGACCTGCGCGGCAAGAAGCGCATACGCTGCCTTACAGTGCGCCGCCAGCCGGAGTCGGCATCCAAGGCAGCCACATGCGCGGCGGTGCCAATTCACGATTGTGGGCTAAACCGCTGGCATAGGCGCTAGCAAGCTTACCTGCCGGCCAAGCTCCGGATATACTCGATGATGTCATCCGCCTCGTCGCGGCTAAGAACAATGTTCGGCATCATACGATGGGGCGTATAGAGAAATGCCCGCAGCGCCACGTTGCTCATTCCTGGGGTATCGGCAATGACTTGAAAAGCTGGCGCTTCGGGATTCGACGACGTGGTCCGCCCCCGCTCGATAGCGTGACACTCGCCACAAACCTGGCGCGCTAGGGCGGGCCAGCGCTCGACGCTGGCGGCACGGACCAAACCACCTCGAGACGGAGCAACTGGGCGAATCTCCACCGCCTGCGCCGAAACAACCGCGCTCATCGTAATGGCGATGACGCCCAATACCACTCGCTCCATCGACGCCCTCCCTACTCGATCGGTGCTAGTTAAGCTAGCTCCCGGCGGTTTTGGGGCAAGCCTCTCGCTCGCGCAGCTGTGATCGCCCTCAGCCGTCCGACACAAAGAAGCAGTATTGACCCCCTGACGATGTTGATCCAGATCAATGTCTTGGTGCGGCACGCGAATAGTTTTAAAGAGAGCCCAAAGAAGACGCGCGAGAAGATTGCCGCGCCGAGCAAACCGGCTTAGCCCGTTCAGCGACAGTTATCGCATAGCGGGAGGTCCGATCGATGAAGAGGATTATCGAAGTTCTGCATGACGAGCATCGCGGTATCGAAAAGCTGCTGCTCGTTCTTGAAGAGGAGCTCAGCGTCTTTGCTCGCTGCGAACGGCCGGACTATGAGATCGTGCAGACGATCATCGGTTATTTCCAGGACTACCCGAATCGCTGCCATCACCCCAAAGAGGACCTGATCTTCGACAAGCTCAAACAACGGGATCCGGGTGCCGCACGAATGATTGGCGATTTCGAGGCCGAGCATCGTGAGGAAGCGGACCGCTTGACCAACTTTGCCCAATTGGTCGAGAGTATCCGGACCGATCACGTTTTGGCGCGACGGGTATTCATTTCGGCCGCTCGCGACTTTATCGATTACCAGCGGCAACACATCGAGCGGGAGGAACGCTTGCTATTTCCGGCGGCCGTCGAGGCATTGCAGTCGGAAGACTGGGCGGGAATTCACCGGCATTTGAACGATCAGACGGATCCGCTGTTCACCAACAAGATCGAGGAGAAATTCTGCTCGATGCGGGACTGCATCCTGCAGTGGGAGCGAGACAACAAAGTGATGCGCGACCGTGAACCTCGTGGCGCGCTACACGCCGGCTAGGCGTGTTCCTCAACCTGGAGACGCCCTATGCTGACGGGCATCCACCGATTAGGTTCTGACCGCCTGTGGACCTACTCCGAACGGGCCGGCGCAACGGTGGCGCTGCTCGTGATAATCGGGTTCGGACTGGTCGCCATTGGCGAGCCAGTATGGCGCCTTGTCCGCGTCTTTTTCTAACTTGAAGGGAAGGTGTCCGACGCGGCGGAGTGCAGCAACCGGCGCCGGACGTACGCACTTCTACCGGAGGCCAGGCCCCCGGCCCGTCCAGTTTGGAACCGCTGTGAGCAGGAAGCCTGTGATCGCGGCCGGCAGATAGCCGGACAGCAATTCGTGAACATGCCAGTCGCGCGGCGAGAATGAAAACGTAAGAGAAAGCTCACCGTGAAAAAGCGGCAAGTATACTGTTTCAATGTTTGGCGGTCAGGCCTTGCTCGGACCGGGAGAGATATTGGCGCGTGATCAAAGGCAGGCGCTCGTCGAGCCAGCGCGCCATCTCCTCCTCTTCGCGCAGGATGTTTTCACAGACTCGCTTTGTCTCCGGGTCCGCGCATGCCTCCGCCGCGGCAATCAGGATCTTGTAGGCTGCGATTTCCATCTCCTCGAAAACATAGCTCCCCATCGATGCCTTCACGATCTCGTCACCGACGAAGAGACCACTCATTGCTTGCGTTAAACCTACCATGCGCGCCGCCATATCCTTGAGGCTCGAGGTGCCGCCATCATGGCGTTTGAGGCAGCCGTGGATGAGGTCGGCCTGCCGGCGGGTCTGCTCGAGATGGCGCTCGAGCTGCGCTTTCAACTCCGGGTAATTTTCGATGCGGCTCGCGGTAGTGCTCAAGACCTGCTCGGCCTGTTTTTCCATCGCGTGGGCGTCGCGCAGCCAAACAATCAGTAACTTTTCGCTCTTGCTCACGGTATCGGTCGCCATAGCGGTACTCCTGATTAAGAAGGATTTGCCTAGTAACCCATCGATCGTGCCGGGGTTCCCGTTTCTCATTCCCAATTATTGCCCAGGATGCGAGTGACGGCCATATCGCACTCATTGCAGCTGGAACACGATCACGTTGAGGCCGGCGGCTTCGGCCTTGCGCATCAGCTCGCGCGCTTGCTCGCTTATATCTCTCGGGTCCATAGCGAACAGGGCGGCGCTGCTTCGTTGCGCAGCTTGGTTGGTTGCCCGAGCAGCGTCGGGCTTCGCTCGCGTGCGACCGGGACGCAATTCGGCGCTGGATATGGGAAGGCGCCAAAAACAACGAGATATTTCCGAACCCAATGGTCGCATAGCTGGCTGTTCCCTTCGACGCCATTCCGGACGCGTCCGGGAAAAGCAACACGCGCCGGCTCGGCACGAACCATGTTCGTCCC
>DATFOT010000515.1:0-4900 GCA_035265265.1 Aestuariivirgaceae bacterium
GCACCCCTTTGCCGAATCACTGATTGCGTGACAGGCAACATTTTTTGCTACAAGGAAAGAAGACTATCCGACCGGGCAAAAGTCAAGTTTCCGCCGCCCGTCATTCACCGCGTTAAGAGGTTCAATCAGAGATAGAGTGTATGGAGCCAAACCGGAAAAAACCGGGAAGCGCCGCGGGCGAATTTCCCTATCAGGATCCCCATGAAGGGCCGAGAAACGGACGGCTGGAAGAGTCGATCGGGCGCGAGGTGAGGCGTTTTCGTGAAAAGCTCAACATAACGATCAGCGAATTGGCAAAGGCGGCGCAAATGTCGGCCGGCATGCTTTCGAAGATCGAAAACGGCGCTACCTCCCCGTCGTTATCCTCGCTGCAGTCTCTGTCGCGCGCCCTGCAGGTGCCGGTTACATCGCTGTTCAGAAGCTTCGAGGAAGTGCGGGACGCGACGTTCGTCAGGGCAGGGGAAGGTCTCAAAATCGAGCGCCGGGGAACACGGGCAGGGCACCAATATCAGCTTCTTGGGCATACGCGCGACGGGCCGCTGATCGTCGAGCCGTATCTCGTTACCTTGACTGAGACTTCCGATGTTTTTCCGGTATTCCAGCATGAGGGAATCGAGTTTTTATATATGCTCGAAGGGGAGGTCGGCTATCGCCATGGCGACATGGTCTATTGGCTGACGCCGGGGGATTCTTTGTTTTTCGATGCCGATGTGCCCCATGGACCGGAGGAACTGTGCAAACTACCGATACGCTTCCTCAGCGTGATCTCCCATTTGCGAGACGGGGGATGATTCCTTCATAGGGGGAACTTTTTTTTCCTGCTAGTTGAGAACACTGCCGGGGCCTGCTACATACCCTTTTGGATATCACCCAGCAGCAAGGGTCAGCCCAATGTGCGGCATCGTTGGCCTCTACCTGAAAAACGCAAAACTCAACAGCAAGCTCGGGAAAATGTTCACTCCGATGCTCATCGAAATGACGAGCCGGGGACCCGACTCGGCCGGGGTCGCCATTTACCGGGACAAGGTGGGAAAGGGACTGATCAAGCTCACGCTCGCTCATGATGATCCGAATTTTTCATGGAAGATCGTGGATGCGGGCGTCGAGCGCGCGCTCAAGTGCGACGCCAGGGTGAAAGTGATCGGGAACCATGCGCTCCTGGTAACGGATGCCCGCGAGCAGGATGTCATAAAATGGCTCGATGACCATCATCCCGAGGTGCGGGTGGTGGGCTCGGGCAAGATGATCGAGATTTTCAAGGAAGTCGGGCTGCCAGTCGACGTTGCTAAAAAGTTCAAGCTCGAGGAATCGCATGGTTCACATGCCATCGGACATACACGCATGGCGACGGAGAGTGCCGTGACGACGGCGGGGTCGCATCCTTTCGCGACCGGTGCGGATCTCTGTCTCGTTCACAATGGATCACTTTCCAATCACAACCGGCTTCGGCAAGAGCTGAAAAGACACGGGCTCAAGTTCAAGACCGAGAACGACACCGAGGTAGCGGCGGCCTATTTCACCTGGCAGCTCCGGAACGGAAAGGGATTGAAAGAGGCCCTGATCGAGGGGGTGAAGGATCTCGACGGGTTCTACACTTTCTGCATCGGAACAGCAGACGGATTTGCTGTCGTTCGCGACCCGATCGCCTGCAAGCACGCCGTTCTCGCGGAAACGGAAGACTGGGTGGCGATGGCAACCGAATATCGGGCCATCGCGCATCTGCCAGGGGCCAATGAAGCCAGGATTTGGGAACCCGCGCCGCAGACCATCTATACTTGGGGGCATGCGTGATCGAGTTCGATCTGCAGAAGGATTGCGTTCGCGCTCTCAACGCGAGGCTGCATTCCTTGCCGAAAGACACGAACGAGCGCCGCTGGATCGTAAGAAACCCCATGGGCGAACATGCGATCGCGTGCGGCCTAGATTTGCCATTGACCGTTGAAATCGAGGGGCATGTCGGCTTCTACTGCGGTGGCATGAACAAGCATGCCGAAATCCAGATCAACGGTCACGCCGGCCCCGGTGTAGCCGAAAACATGATGTCCGGATTGGTGCGAGTAAAAGGCAACGCCAGCCAGTCGGCTGGCGCTACAGGCAACGGCGGCTTGCTCATCATCCACGGTGATGCCTCTTCCCGCTGCGGCATATCGATGAAAGGCATCGATATCGTGGTGGGCGGGTCGGTGGGACATATGTCGGCGTTCATGGCGCAGCGCGGCAATCTGGTCGTTTGCGGCGACGCCGGCGAGGCGCTTGGCGATTCGATATACGAGGCGCGACTTTACATTCAAGGTAAAGTCGAAAGTCTCGGTGCCGACTGCACAGAGAAAGAAATGAAGGAAGACCATTACCAGGAGCTGGCGGCTTTGCTCGAGAGAGCGCAGATCAACGCAGTACCAAATAAGTTCCGACGCTATGGCTCCGCCCGCAAGCTCTACAATTTCAATGTCGATCACGCCGACCAGTACTGAGCAAAGCAACCCATGGACGCCAACACGCCACGAACCATACCGCGGAAATCCTATACTTTCGACGACCAGACGCTGTCGGAGATCAGGCGAGCGGCGACGACGGGCATTTACGACATTCGCGGCGCGGGCGCGAAGCGCAAGCTGCCGAATTTCGACGACCTGTTATTCCTCGGCGCGTCGATCTCGCGATATCCCCTCGAAGGTTACAGGGAAAAATGCGGGACAAACGTCGTCCTCGGCGCGCGTCACGCACAAAAGCCCATCGAACTAAAAATTCCGATCACCATTGCGGGAATGAGTTTCGGTTCATTGTCGGCGCAGGCTAAAGAGGCGCTGGGACGCGGCGCAACGATCGCCGGCACTTCAACGACGACGGGTGATGGCGGCATGACGGCGGAAGAGCGCGGCCATTCGCAAATCCTCGTCTACCAATATCTGCCGTCGCGATATGGTATGAATCCCGACGATCTGCGGAAGGCGGATGCGATCGAAGTTGTGGTGGGACAGGGCGCGAAGCCCGGCGGAGGCGGCATGCTGCTCGGGCAGAAGATTTCCGACCGCGTGGCGCAGATGCGCTGCCTGCCGAAGGGCATCGATCAACGCTCGGCTTGCCGGCACCCCGACTGGACCGGCCCGGATGATCTGGAAATCAAAATTCGGGAGCTGAGAGAGATCACGGATTGGCAGAAACCAATCTATGTAAAAGTGGGAGGTGCGAGACCCTATTACGACACGGCGCTCGCAGTGAAGTCCGGTGCCGATGTGGTGGTGGTCGACGGGATGCAGGGCGGCACTGCCGCGACGCAGGATGTTTTCATCGAGCATGTGGGGCAGCCGACGCTGGCGTGCGTCAGGCCGGCCGTGCAGGCACTGCAGGAACTCGGCATGCACCGGAAAGTGCAACTTATTGTTTCCGGCGGCATCCGCAGCGGGGCGGATGTGGCGAAGGCGCTGGCGCTGGGCGCCGATGCGGTGTCGATCGGCACAGCGGCACTGGTGGCACTCGGCGATAATGATCCCGCACTCGAACAGGAATACCAGGCGCTCGGCACCACCGCAGGGGCTTATGACGACTGGCATGAGGGCCGCGATCCGGCCGGCATCACGACGCAAGATCCCCAGCTGGCGAAACGGCTGGATCCGGTTCTCGCGGGCAGGCGCCTGGCAAACTACCTCAAGGTCATGACGCTCGAAACGCAGACCATCGCCCGGGCCTGCGGCAAGTCACATGTGCACAATCTCGAACCCGAGGATCTGGTTGCGCTGACAGTAGAGGCGGCAGCGATGGCACAGGTGCCGCTGGCGGGCACCAACTGGGTTCCCGGGAAGGGAGGCGGCTGATGAGCCATTACAGTGCCACGGTCAGCTGGCGCCGAAACGGTGAAGTCTTCACCGACAATCGGTACAGCCGGGGCCATGAGTGGAGCTTCGACGGGGGCGTAAGGTTCAGGGCGTCGTCGTCACCGCAGGTGGTGCCGCGGTTTTCGGATCCGGCTGGCGTAGACCCCGAAGAGGCCTTTGTTGCGAGCCTGGCGGCCTGCCACATGCTGACCTTCCTGTGGCTCGCGGCCGATAAGAAATACCGGGTCGACAGCTACATCGACGAGGCCAAGGGAACCCTGGCCAAGAATCCCAAGGGCAAGCTTGCCATGACCGAAGTGGTGCTGAGACCAAAGATCGTCTTTTCCGGGGAGCAGCAACCAAGTCCTGAAGCCCTGCAGGAACTCCATCATCGGGCGCATGAAGAATGCTTCATCGCCAATTCGGTGACGACCGATGTCAGATGCGAGCCCATATCATGAGGCGCGGGGGACATCGCTGATGGACATCGCCGCCCTGCTGATCTTCGGGGGTGCCTTGGCGATCAATGCCGGCATGCCTGGGCCGAGCATCGCGGCGCTCGTGGCACGCGTGCTGGCCAGCGGACCGCGTGATGTCATACCGTTTCTTGCCGCGATGTGGATCGGCGAAGGGCTTTGGCTCCGCGCAGCAGCGTTCGGGTTATCCTTCCTGGCGCAGAGCTTCCACGCCGGCTTCATCGTCCTGAAATATTGCGGCGTTGCCTATCTCATTTATCTTGCCTGGAAGATGTGGCGGGCCGCCGGCCGACAGGAGGGTGAGGAGATATCGCCGCAGGGATCGCCGCTGCAGATGTTTGTCACGGGACTTGCGATCACGTTCGGCAATCCGAAGCTCATGGTTTTCTATCTGGCCCTGCTGCCTTCGATCGTCAATCTCGAGACGCTCACCGTCACAGGCTTTGGGACTTTATTGCTCACGATGATGGCCGTGCTGGCCGGTGTTGATCTCGCCTGGGTTCTGCTGGCGCATGGTGCAAGACGGCTCATCCGGAGCCGAAGAGGTGTCAAGGTCGTCAATCGCTCGGGTGCGGCGGCGATGGGAGGAGCAGCCGTTGCGATCGCCACGCG
>DATFOT010000516.1:0-14240 GCA_035265265.1 Aestuariivirgaceae bacterium
GAAAAACCCCTCGCGCAATCTTCTCGATGCCGCGCCAGCCGACATTTGCGCTGTGATGGCCACCGCACAGAAGGTGGCTCGCGCCGTGAAGAGGGCATTTGACGCCGGCGGTGTTCTCATCATGCAGTTCAACGAAACGCCGGCAGGGCAGACCGTTTTTCACTTCCATGTTCATGTGATCCCGCGCCATGAAGGCGTTCCCCTCGCACAACATTCACGCCAGATGGCCGATCCCGCCGAACTCGCAGAGCACGCGCGGATGATCAGGGATGCGCTCGATGCCTGATCACCGCTGACGGCTCACTGTTGCTGCTGCTGCGGCTGCGCCGGTGTCGCGCCGCCGCTGAAGGCTGCCTGCACTTCATCCGGCGTGACCTTGCCGTCCCTGTTCTTGTCGATGAAGGCGAACATCCGGGCGTGCACCGCCTGCACCTCCTCGAGCGACAGCGCTCCATCATTGTTGGCGTCCATCATCGCTATCATCATCGGCATCATCATTCCAGAATGACCGCCGCCGCGCATCCCCATCCCGCCGGTATGCCCCATTCCCATGCCCATCATTCCGCTATGATCCATGCCCATCATGCCGGGCTGGCCCATTCCCATGCCCATCATGCCGGGATGCCCGCATCCCATGCCGGGGTAACCCCAATCCATCTGCTCCGAATGAACCTCCTGCACCGGAGCGGCATAGTCCTGTGCCTGTGCTCCCGCCGTTGCGCCGCATAGTGCGAATGCTGCGAGTAACGCTGAAGTAGTTTTCATCGTGGTCATTCCTTTTCTTTGCTGGTATTGCGGAAAAGGTGACAGGCATCTGGGCTCGACAGAGTCTGCCGCCAATGTATCGATCCAGAAATGCTAACAATACAGCGGGAATCTTGGTTCCCTTTTTTCAGCCGCTTCTCAGGCTTTCCGAAATAACGAACACCATCGCGGCACTTCCAACGCCGGCTTCAATCCGCCGGCCGAGCACGTAATAGCCCACGACGGCTGCGCCAAGCGCGATAACACGGCTGGCGAATGCCGTCTCGAGCAGAAGTCCCGAAGGCGCATAGACGAACCGCACCACGAGCGCCGCGATCAATGCCGTTGCCACCGATTTTATCCAGAGGATCAATGGGCTTTCGACTTCCATCCGGCGTGACGCGGCGACCCCGAGAATACGCCAGACATAGGTCGCCGCACCGGCAGCAAAAAGGTAGCCCCATAGCTGGCTCATCGGCGAAACCGCAAGGCGAGCCCATGGAGCAAGTAAGCGAGACTGCCGCCGGCTATGCCGGCGATGAAAAGATCGAACTCCGGTGCGATCCGGTAGGTCAGCGGCCCGATGATTGCTCCAAGCACCACCGCGCCATATTCGAACCGCCAGCGGATGCCGCTGAGCAACGACACAAGAAAAAACGCCGGCGTCAAGAAAACCAGCGAAGCGGCAAGCGGTACCGGCAGCCTCTCTGCAAGGAAATAGCCAAGCGTGGAAAACACGACCATCGAGCCGCACAGCGTGGCGCCGAGTCCGATCAGCCAGGGCAGCCGCCGCCGATAGGGTATGTTTTCGATTTTCAGATTTGACAGCAGCCAGAGGGTGATCGCCACGAAATGCGCCGCGATCAATTCAGGCCAGCGCGCGGCTCCCTTGACGCGCGTCTTTGCCAGCACCAGGACGGTGAGAGGCATGAGCCTGACCGCGGTGATGCTGACGGCCAGGCTCGTCGCTGCCAAACCGAGACCCTTGTCGATTGAATCGATGAACACGACCTGGCCCGGCAGCGCCCAAATCATGGGAACGGTGGCCAGCCCCGCCGCCAGATCGAAGTCGACGCTGCGCAGAAATGCCCCGAAACCAATGAAGGACGCGGCCATGACCGCCCCGGCGAGGCTGACCGCGGCCCCGGCTCCCTGTGGCAGGCCGCGCCAGTCATAGCCTGGCCGCGGCTCTCTCTCCACGCCGGCCAGCCGTCAATGGACCGATTGCGGCGTGCCTTTAGGTCCGTTGGCGCCTCCCGGCCGTCTGCCGCGCGGGCTTTTTGGACGCGGCAGGGCTTTGCGCTCGGGCGGCCGCGGCAGTGCCTTCTCCCGCTCACGGTCGAAATAGATGAAGCCGAGCTTGGTCTCGCCGTTTTCGGCCGTCTCGATGATGACCTTGACCGTTCCCCCCGATGCGAGCTTGCCGAACAGCACTTCATCGGCGAGCGGCTTCTTCACATGTTCCTGGATGATGCGGGCCAATGGCCGCGCGCCCATCTGGTTGTCATAGCCGCGCTGCGCCAGCCAGTCCGCAGCTTCCGGCGAAAGCTCGATGATCACCTGCCGTTCGGCAAGCTGTGCTTCGAGCTGCATGATGAACTTTTCCACCACCATGCGCACGACTTCCGTCGGCAGATGTTCGAAGCCGATCATCGCGTCGAGCCGGTTGCGGAACTCGGGCGAGAACATTCGGGTGATCGCCTCCTGATCGTCGCCCTCGCGAACCGTGCGAGTGAAGCCGAAGGCAGCCCTGGCAAGATCCTGGGCGCCCGCATTGGTCGTCATGATGAGGATGGTATTGCGGAACTCCACGGTTTTGCCGTTGTGATCCGTCAGCTTCCCATGGTCCATCACCTGGAGCAGGATGTTGAAAAGATCGGGATGGGCCTTCTCGATCTCATCGAGCAGCAGCACGGAATAAGGATTCTGGTCGACTCCATCGGTCAGGAGACCGCCTTGGTCGAAGCCCACATAGCCCGGAGGCGCGCCGATCAGGCGCGACACGGAATGCCGCTCCATATATTCCGACATGTCGAAGCGGAGCAGTTTCACCCCCAGCGTATCGGCAAGCTGACGGGCAACTTCGGTTTTGCCCACGCCGGTTGGCCCGGAAAACAAATAGCAGCCGATCGGCTTCTCCGGCTCCCGCAAGCCCGCGCGTGCCAGCTTTATGGCAGCGGTAAGAGCATCGATAGCCTTGTCCTGCCCGAACACGACGCGCTTGAGATTGATCCCGAGATCCTTGAGCACCTCGGCATCGTTCTTGGAAACCGTTTTGGGTGGAATGCGCGCCATCGTGGCGACCGTTTCTTCGATCTCTTTGACGCCGATAACCGACTTGCGCTTGTTCTCGGTGAGCAGCATTTGCGAGGCGCCCGACTCATCGATGACGTCGATGGCCTTGTCGGGCAGCTTGCGATCGCTCATGTAGCGCGCCGACAGCTCGACCGCGGATTTGATCGCATCTTCGGTAAAGCGCACTTTGTGGAATTCTTCATAATAAGGCTTCAAACCCTTCAAGATCTTCCAGGCATCTTCGATCGAGGGCTCGTTCACATCGATTTTCTGGAAGCGTCGTACGAGAGCGCGGTCCTTTTCGAAATGCTGGCGGTACTCCTTGTAGGTAGTCGAGCCGATGCAGCGGAGCGCGCCTCCCGCCAGCGCCGGCTTGAGCAGATTGGAGGCGTCCATGGCGCCTCCGCTCGTTGCGCCTGCTCCGATCACGGTGTGGATCTCGTCGATGAACATGATCGCGCCTGTATAACGCTCGATCTCCTTGATGACCGCCTTGATGCGCTCTTCGAAATCGCCGCGATACCGGGTTCCTGCCAGCAACGCACCCATGTCGAGCTGGAAAATAGTGCAGCCCCGCAGCACCTCGGGCACTTCTCCCTTCACGATGCGTCGCGCCAGGCCTTCTGCAATCGCTGTCTTGCCCACGCCCGGGTCGCCGACATAAAGCGGATTGTTCTTCTGCCGGCGGCAGAGAATCTGGATGGTGCGGTTCACCTCCGCCTCGCGTCCGATCAGCGGGTCGATACGGCCGGCCTCGGCCTTCTTGTTGAGATTGATGCAATAGGCGTCCAGGGCCGATTCACCCTGCTTCTTGCTTTGCTCGCCGACGCTGTCGTCGGAGGTCTCCTCATCGACGCCCCGCACCGGTCGGGTTTCCGAAGCGCCCTGCCGCTTGGCAATGCCATGAGAGATGAAGTTGACGGCGTCGTAGCGGGTCATATCCTGCTCCTGCAGGAAAAACGCCGCATGGCTCTCGCGCTCGGCGAAAATGGCGATCAGCACATTGGCGCCTGTCACCTCTTCGCGCCCGGAGGACTGGACATGGATGACAGCGCGCTGGATGACCCGCTGGAATCCCGCTGTCGGCTTCGAGCCCTCACCCTCGTCGACGGTCAGGCTCGAAAGCTCGTTTTCGATGTAATTCTCGAGGCTTCTGCGCAGCAGTTCGAGATCGACGCTGCAGGCCCGCATGACAGCCGCGGCATCGCGGTCGTCGATCAGCGCCAAAAGCAGGTGCTCGAGTGTCGCATATTCGTGATTTTTCTCGCTCGCAATCGACAGTGCGCGGTGCAGAGCTTGTTCCAGGCTGCGGGAGAACGTGGGCAATGGAGGCTCCTATTCTTTTTCCATGGTGCATTGTAGCGGATGCTGGTGTTGCCTTGCGAAATCCATCACTTGCGTCACCTTTGTCTCCGCAACTTCAAAGGTATATACCCCGCAGATGCCGATGCCCTTTTGATGGACATGCAGCATGATCCGGGTCGCTTCGTCCCGCGCTTTGTTGAAAAACCGTTCGAGCACATGAATCACGAACTCCATGGGCGTGTAATCGTCGTTCAACAAAAGCACCTTGTACATCGACGGCTTTTTGGTCTTGGGCGCCGTTCGCGTGATTACGCCTGTTTGCCCGTCCGTTTTGTTTCGGTTTTTGTCGGCCATGGGGCTGGACCCAGCTTTGGCTCCCTCCAATAGGTGTGACCCGACACGACATGAATCGTGCCCGGATAACTTAAGTGATTCAACGGCTATTACGAGGGGCTAGTTGCGCCGATTTTCGCGCCCCGGAATAAAAAAAATGCCTGGTGCACTTCTGCACCAGGCTGCAATCGAGCCGACGAACTCAGCTTACTTCGAGGAAACCTTGCTGGTTACGCTGGCAACCTGAGCCTCGAACGGCTTGTAGGCCTCCTTGACGGCAGCAGCATAGAGCTCATTATATTTAGTGAACTGGGTAAGGAAGCTCTCATAGGCGTCCTTCATGAACCCCTGCTGCAATTCGAGTGCCTTCTCAACCGACTTCGCCGTCATGACTTTCTCGAGCGTTTGAGAGCTCTTTTCGAATGTCTTGCGCGAATAATCCGCGGACTCCGCCGCAATCGTCTGGAGGCCCTTCGTCATGGCCGTTGCGGCGGTCACATAAGCTTCGAAGCCGCCTCTGCCGAAAGCCTGCATCTCTTCAACCGATTTGAACATCACGCTCTCCGTTGTGATTATCGCGACACCGTCCCGGCGCCGTTGGCCGTTATATATGCAGTGCACAAATTCCCGTCAAGGACTTTTCGCACTGCAACATAGTTCGATGAAAATACAGGCCAGTTTGATTGTTTACGCGCTGGTAACTACGCTTCTGCGATGATGCGTTAGGGCTAGCAAGCCTATCCTCTTCGGCAGGAAAACCAGCTGTAATATATCTGAGGTTGCTGTGGCCGGCGCACTATGGTCGACAATTTTGTTGCTTCCCGGTGGGCTTGAGGGCGCCCATCTGCTCCAAACGGGTATCTCACCGAATGCAACTGTGCTAACGGCTATAGCCGCATTCTTGCTTCTTTTGACCAAAATCTAGAACCAAGGATTTCCACGACATGACAGCCGCTGCTTGCTCGGACCCATTGCGCCATTCACGCTGCCTGGTGGCCCTCCTGTTCCGATGCATCCTCGGCTTCGCCGCGCTGAGCGCGGTTGGGGGCGAGCGTCACGCCCTTGCTGCCACCGGTTTTTCGGCCATGGTGGTCGATGCGCATAATGGCAGCGTGCTTTTTTCACAAAACGCCGATGCGCCGCGTTATCCCGCCTCGCTCACCAAGGTGATGACTCTCTATATATTGTTCGAGGAGCTGAAGGCCGACCGGCTGAAGCTCACGTCGCGACTGAAATGCTCTGCTTTCGGCGCCTCGCGCCCCCCCTCCAAGCTTGGCCTTCGGCCGGGAGACAGTCTGACCGTGGAAGACGCCATCAAGGCGCTGGTCACGCGGTCGGCAAACGATGTCGCCGCCACGATCGCGGAAAACATTGGAGGCAACGAGAAAGCTTTCGCGGCGCGCATGAACACCACGGCGAAGCGTCTTGGAATGACCAGGACGACCTTTCGCAACGCCTCGGGCCTGCCGAACCCCGGACAGGTGACGACCGCCCGGGACATGGCGACGCTCGGTTTACGCATCCAGCGCGATTTTCCCCAATACTACCCCTATTTCAAAATTATGAGCTTCACCTACAAGGGCCGCGCGATACGGACGCATAACCGCCTTCTCGGCAAATATGCAGGAACCGACGGCATCAAGACCGGTTACATACGGGCATCGGGGTTTAACCTTACGACGTCGGTCGCGCGCAAGGGCAAGCGCCTCATCGGCGTCGTGATGGGCGGCAGGACCGGGGCCGCAAGAAACACCTACATGATGAGCATGCTGGACAAGAACTTCCCCAAGGCATCGACCTCGAGGACCAACGCCATCGCCGGCCTTGCAGGCGTTCCCCCAGGGGCCGGCAAGGAGATGATAGTGGCATCCGCGCCCGTCACTCCCTCCGCGGCCTCTCCCGTTCCCTTGCCCCAGAACAAGTCCGGGGTTTTGGCGGCCAAGGCCGCGGGGACCGATAGCGCCCCGGCGTCCCGGCTCCCGGCGGTCGCCAAAGATACCGCCCCGACTCAAAAGGTCGAAGACATATTGCCTGCCGCCGGCGGCGAGCTCGCCACTCTTCTGCCGGAAGGGCAGCCTGCGCCGCAGACATCGGTCGACAAGAACCCATCCGATACGGAAGAAGATGCCGCTGAACAAGGCGATCTCGACTGGCCGGTTCCGAGCTCGGGCGACAAGGATCATCGTGGCCCAAAGAACGAGCAGTTCGCCAGAGACTCGCTGTTCAAGATTGCAGCAGCGGCAGCGGCGGAGAGCCCGGACCCCAAGCCGGGCACTCAGCAAAAGGCGGCTGTGACCCCAAGCTGGCAAATTCAGATTGGTGCCTTTCCAACCAAGGATGGTGCCATGCGGATGATCGAAATGGCTCTGGCCCTCGATCTCGATCCCCTTACGGGGAAAAAGCCCATCGCGGTACCCATTACCCGCGGTTCCTCGACCCTGTTCCGCGCAAGATTCTCAGGCTTCGACCAGACGACGGCCCGGGCCGCCTGTAAGGAGCTCGCCCGAAAGGGTGTCAAGTGCCTGCCATTGGCGCCGCAGGGCTGAGTTTG
Organism: Aestuariivirgaceae bacterium; assembly: GCA_035265265.1. Classification (GTDB taxonomy): domain Bacteria; phylum Pseudomonadota; class Alphaproteobacteria; order Rhizobiales; family Aestuariivirgaceae; genus DATBLQ01. The sequence continues at coordinate 7,229 of DATFOT010000516.1, forward strand.
CTGAGTTTAATTGTGAGTGGCGTTGCGTAAAAAAAGGCCCCGCCAAGCAGGGCCTTTTTCTTGTCTAGCCGCCCAGCGTCTCCTTCGCCTGATTGATCTTGGAGGCCAGATAGTCCGACCCTCCGTGATCGGGATGATATTGCTTCATCAGCCGGCGGTGAGCGGAGCGGATATCATCCTTGCTCGCATTCGATTTGAGACCGAGCACCGCAAGGGCTTCTTCCGGCGTCATCGAACCGCTCGGCGGCACTGGGCCTGCGCGCTTTCCCTGACCCGACGCGCTGCGCCAGCCGTCATGTGCGCGATCGAGATAAGCTTCGAGCAGATTGGCGCTCTGATCGCCCGCTGCACGGCATTCCGGCAGAAAGCCGAGCAGCTCGTCCAAAGACATGCTTCGCAGCCGCCTTCCCTTGAACCGACCGGCGAGAACCTCGCCGTCCAAGGATCCGCTGTCGTGATCGAGCTCCATCGCCAGCATGGCCGTCCGCACGCTCGATTTCTGTCCCTCGCTCTTCCTTCCCCAGTTGAAATTGCCGGAGCCGAACGGAAAGTTCTTGGAGAGCATGCCGAGGCCGAGAACGAACAGGGGAGCCGCGACTGCGGCTCCGCCGCGCAGCGCCAGCACGCCGGACAAGGCGATCAATCCCACGCCGGCGGACTGTCGGATCAGCTTCGCGATCGTTGCCGGATTGCCCCGGCCGTATTTGCCGATGATCCAGAAAAATACGGCCGCCGCGGCGAGCACGATAAGAAGCTGAGGCATCTTTTCGGATTCTACTTCAATTGCTGCAGCAGCAGGGCGGGATTCCCGCCCCGGCTCTCGGCGTAATTCTCTAACGCTTTTCGTCCGCCCGCTGCATAAACGGCAACCGCGGAAAGCAGTTCGCGCAGCTGATGAGCCGATCCTTCATCAAGATGACAGAACGCGCCGCGTGTAAGCCGGGCGATTTCGCGAAAGGCCCGCTCGGCGGCGGGATCGCGGCCTTCGAGGAACATGAACATCGGCACGCCGAGCAGTCCGACCTCTCCGGCGGCTTGGCAAATCGCGTCGATATTTTCTTCGAAAGCATCGCCAACGTAAACGGCGGCGTTGATCTTGCCTCGGCCCGCCTCGCGCAAGATGTGGCTCATGATCTTGCCGATCTGCGTGTAGCCGCCGCGGCAGCCGACCTTGGTCATCAGCGCTGCGAGGCTTGTCGGGTCGCTGACCCATTTCGATGAGCGGCATTCCCCGAAGCCGCGAAAATAAACCAGCTGAACGTCGAGCCCGCCGATACGTGCGGTCTCCTGGAACATCTGGGCCTGGATTTGCAGCGCCCGGTCCCAGGTAGGCTGACGGCTCATCGTGGCGTCCATGCCGAACAGCAGCCGGCCACGAGCCCCGCCGGTTTCCACCGCCGGGCGCGAGCGGACATCGGTCAAAAACATATCGATGGCGTCACGGTTCGACACCGTGGTTGCCGGAGCATCCGTTTTCGCCGGCGGCGTGATATCGGAGTTTTTCTTTTTGCTGGACATGCCTCTCAACCCTTGCCGGGCAGCACATCTAGAGATAGGTAAATTGCTGGCAAATTATAAGCCCTGCACTCCTAGAGCGACATCCCAATAATCTCGCGCGCGGCGGTTTCCCCGCTGATGATGGCCGACTCGAACCAGCCGGGGGTGCCGGGCGCAAAATCGGCAGAGGCGAAGAACACCTTGTCCTCTTGGCGCCATTCGGCGCTGTCGCCGATCCAGGATGCCTCTGCCGGCAGGGCAAGCCACGTGCCACGCGAATGAGGATCGCTTAGCCAGTCGTGCCAGTCCCAGGCGATCAGCCGGGCCTCGGGGAACAACTTTTTGACGCCCCGTTCCACATCACCGGGAGAAGCCGGGTCGAACTTCCCGTCCATCAATCCGAAGGCCACGATCATGACGCTGCCGCCGGCGGTTTGTCGGTCCACGAAGGCCCATTGCAAACCGTCCAGCCCGCCGGTTACCAGACTTCCGACCGCAGGCCCTTCGGCCTTGATCCACAGTTTGAAGGCACGTCCGCCATGCCCTTGCGTTACCGCCTCATTCTTCCGCCGGCCAATGGCAGGCGCGAACCTCACGTCCTTGAGCACATTGAGCGGCAGCGCGACGACTGCCGCTTTCGCCCGGTAGGCCTCGCCGTTCCTGCATTGTGCGACCACATCGCTGCGAAGCTGCATGATGCTTTCGACTTCCGCCCGGAGCTGCAGATTGGCCCCCGACCTCTCGATCATGCGCCGCACGAGGTCCCCTGCCCCCGACACGATCGTATGGGCGAGCGATTTCATCATGCCGTCGGGGGAACCGTCGCCATGGGCACAGCTCGAAATGAATTCATCCGCGGAAATTCGATTGGGGTCGCCATTGCCCGAGATGCACCACCAGGCCATGGCCTGTGATCTGAGCGCGCGATTTGCATTGAGCCGGTGCAAATAGCTGCTCATGCTCATGCCAGTCACGCCGAAGCCCGGCTGATCCGCCGGGGTTCCTTGGGCGTAGCGCCGCGCATCGGCTATGATGCGCTGCAGCCCCTCATCATAGGCCTGAAGATCGCCCGCCGGCGCAGGAGCATCGTCTCTGAGTGTCGAACCGTCATGCCAGCGTCGCGCCACGACTGGGGCGGTGGGTCTCAGAAAAAAATCGCATGCGCTGGCATAGTGCCTCACGCGTTCATGTCCAGGCGCAATCCACGCTCCGCCGAACTCGAGCACATCGGAGGAATTGACGAAAGCCCGCGTATAGGCTCGTCCTCCTGCCCGGTCGCGCGCCTCGAGCACCGCCGTCCGGTATCCTGCTTTCTGCAGCACCGATGCGGCTGCGGCGCCCGCGAAGCCGGCCCCGACCACCACCACATCGAAACTCTGCTCGGCCATCCTGCCCTAGTTCCGGTTGTCAGGCTCCAGCGACATCAAAGCGGCATTGCCGCCCGACGCGGTCGTATCGACCGACAACACGCGCTCCGTGGAAAATCGATGGAGGTAATGCGGTCCCCCGGCCTTCGGCCCGGTGCCCGACAAGCCCTCCCCGCCAAAAGGCTGCGATCCGACGACGGCTCCGATCTGATTCCGGTTCACATACATATTCCCCACCTTAACCCGCGCCCGTACCTCGCTGACGGTCGATTCGATCCTTGTATGAAGACCGAGCGTCAGGCCATAGCCGGTTTTGTTGATCTGTTCGCAAACCTGGTCGATCCGGTCCGAAGCAAAGCGCAGCACGTGCAGAATGGGGCCGAAGACTTCACGATCGAGAAGCTCTAGATCGTCGATCTCGAATGCCGCCGGGGAGATGAAGCTCCCCCTTGCCTGGTCTTCTCCCAGCCGCAGGTCGATGATGGTTCTCGCGGTTTTTCTCATTTTCTCTTTGTGCGATTCGAGATTTGCTCTTGCTTCCTCATCGATCACCGGACCCACGTCGGTCGAATATTCCAAGGGATCGCCCACCCGCAACTCCCCCATCGCACCTTTGAGCATGGCTATCACCCGCTCGGCGATGTCATCTTGGACGAACAGGATACGCGCGGCCGAACAGCGCTGTCCCGCGCTGTCGAAAGCCGAGGCAACCACGTCTCGAACCGCCTGTTCGGGAAGCGCGGACGAATCGACGATCATCGCGTTCATCCCGCCGGTTTCGGCGATCAGGGGAATGATCGCACCTTCCCGCCCGGCCAGTGAGCGATTGATGATGGCCGCCGTTTCGTTGGAACCGGTAAACGCCACACCGGCGATCCGTTTGTCGGGCAGCAGCCTGGCTCCGATCCTCGCTCCATCGCCCGGCAGCAGGTGCAAAACATCGCCCGGCACGCCCGCCTGATGCAGAAGCCTGACGGCTTCGAACGCGACAAGCGGCGTCTGCTCGGCCGGCTTGGCGAGCACCGTATTGCCGGCCGCCAGCGCCGCAGCAATCTGGCCGGTGAAGATCGCGAGTGGAAAATTCCACGGTGAAATGCACAAGAATGGTCCCCGTCCGTGCAGCGACATTTCATTGCGCTCACCCGTTGGTCCCGGCAGCACGATGCTGGCGGTGAAATCCTGCCGCGCCTGCATGGCATAATAGCGCAGGAAGTCGGCTGCTTCGCGAAGGTCCGCCTGTGCGTTCTCCATCGTCTTGCCGGCTTCGCGGATCAGGAGAGCCAACAGAACCGCTCGCTGCTGCTCATAGAGATCTGCCGCGCGCTCGAGGATTTCCGCGCGCGCCGCGCCGCTGCGGCGATCCCATGCCGAAAACGCTTCGCTGGCGACGGCAAGCGCCTGCTCGATCTGCGCTTCGCTCGGCTCCGACAAGTACCCCACGATCATGCCCCTGTCATGGGGCGAGGTGATTTTGATCTCTGATGTACCCTGGCTTGCCGTGCCGCTCACGATGGCCGAGGCCGCGAAGTTTCCCTTTCGCAGAACACCCGCTATGTCACGAATGAGCGATTGCCGCGTGGCGGAATCCCACAAGGGCAGACCTGTCGAATTGCGCCTCGGCGCGAAGAGATCGCGGGGCAGGGGAATACGAGGGTGCGGAATCGACTTCAGCCGAAGCACCTCCTCCACCGGGTCGGCGATTATGTCTTCGATCGGTGCCGCGTCATCCGCCAGCCGATTGACGAAGGAGGTGTTGGCGCCGTTCTCGAGCAGGCGCCGCACGAGATAGGCGAGAAGATCCTCATGGCTGCCGACGGGCGCATAGATCCGGCTCGGCTGATCCAGCCCGTCGGGCGCGATCACGCTGGAATAGAGCTGCTGGCCCATGCCGTGAAGCCTTTGAAATTCGAACCGCTTGTCGTTGCCGGCCATGACATAGACGGCGGCAAGCGTATGGGCATTGTGGGTCGCAAACTGCGGAAAGAACACGTCGCGCCGGCCAAGCAGGTATCGCGCGCATGCAAGATAGGAAACATCCGTTGCGACCTTGCGGGTGAAGAGCGGGTAATTCTCATATCCACCTTCCTGTGCGCGCTTGATTTCGGTGTCCCAATACGCACCCTTGACGAGCCGCACCGGCAGCACGCGCCTGGTCTCGCGCCCGAGCCTGTCTAGCCACGCGAGCACGGGGTAGGCGCGTTTGCCATAGGCCTGGACGGCTAGGCCAAGACCGTTCCATCCATCGAGCAAAGGATCGGCCGCAAGGCTCCCCAAGAGCTCCAGCGAAAGCTCGAGCCTGTTCACTTCTTCCGCATCGATGGTCAGGCCGAGGTTCGCGTCCCGCGCCTTCTGCGCCAATTTGAGGATGCGAGCACGAAGCTCGACCATAATTCGTGATTTCGCCCGCTCCTCATAGCGGGGGTGCAGGGCGGACAATTTTACCGACACCGAGGGTCTTTCGAAAACATCGGCGCCATTGCGGGCGGCACGCGCCACTTCCGCGAGCGAATTCTCATAGGAGGCAAGATATCGGTCTGCGTCCTCCATGGTGAGCGCTGCCTCGCCCAGCATGTCGTAGGAAAACCGGTACCCTTCCGCCTCGACCGGTGCAGCGATCTTGAGCGCTTCTTCGATGGTTCGGCCCAGCACGAACTGCTTGCCCATGATCCGCATCGCCTGCCGCATGGCTTGCCGGATGACCGGCTCGCCCGACCGCTTCATCAGCTTGGCGACATAGCCGCGCACATCCTCCTTGGTTTTCTGCCCGAGTTCGACAAAGCGGCCGGTGAGCATGAGCCCCCAGGCGGAGGCGTTGACGAACATGGACTCCGATCTGCCGATATGTTTTTCCCAGTCTCTGCCGCCGAGCTTGTCGGCGATCAGCCTGTCGGCGGTTTCGGAATCGGGTATGCGCAGCAGGGCCTCCGCCAGGCACATCAGCACCACGCCCTCCTCTGAGGACAGGGAATATTCATGCATGAAGGCATCGATGCCGCCCTGCGCCGATCTGTGGGCGCGCACATCGGTGACCAAGCCCCTGGCGATGTCCTCGACGCGCTCGGTTTCGGCAGGGCTCAGCCGCGCATGGCCGGCAAGCTCCCTAACTGTTTCGGCCTCCGGTGCGAACAGTTTTGCTCGAATGGACTCAAACCCCTGTATCAATGAAAATCCTCCCGGTTACTTTCCTCTTTACAGACTGTCTGGCACGTTGAATCAAGTCGGCCGGATGATTGGCCAGGGAAATTTGCCCAATGTCCTTAGAAGTTAAGATTGCTCGCACCCCGGTGGAGCTGCGGGCCGTTACGCGGCGCTGGCGTGCCGATGGGCATAGATATGCGCTGGTTCCCACCATGGGGGCCCTGCACGCCGGACATCTGGCCCTGGTAGCTGAGGCATTTCGGCACGCCGATGCGGTCGCAGCTTCGATATTCATCAATCCCCGCCAATTCGGAAAACGCGAGGATCTGAGCCGATATCCGCGCAATGAGGCGGAGGACTGCGCCCTGCTGGCCAAGGCCGGCGCCACGCTGGTCTATGCACCCGCGCCGGAAACGATGTACCCGCCCGGTTTCTCCACCACCGTCGCATTGGCAGGGCCGGCTAAAGCGGGGCTTGAGGACAAGTTCCGTCCCGGTTTCTTTCCAGGCGTTGCGACAATTGTCAGCAAGCTGCTGGCTGCTTCGGAAGCCGATTTCGCCATGTTCGGAGAAAAGGACTATCAGCAGCTCAAGGTCGTGGCGCAGCTTGCCCGCGACTTAAATCTGGCTGCAGAAATCATCGCTGTTCCAACCGTGCGCGAGGCCGATGGTCTCGCGCTGTCGTCGCGCAATGCCTATCTCACCTCGAGGCAGCGCGCCGTCGCCCCGCAGGTTCACAGCACTTTGACCGCGGCGGCACATGCGATCGGCAGCGGCGAGCCCGTTTCCCGCGCAATGGCCGCGGCACGGCGAAGGCTGGCAAAGGCAGGCTTTCGGGTCGACTATGTCGCTTGCCGGAACGCGGAAACTCTCGCGCCCCTAAAATCGGCATCCGAGCCGATGCGCCTCCTGGCCGCGGCATGGCTGGGCAGAACCCGGCTGATAGACAATGTGCCGGTGTGAAGTCCCTGGCCTCGTCATTCATCCTCACGAAAAGGTTCCCTTTCCCCT
>DATFOT010000517.1:0-2876 GCA_035265265.1 Aestuariivirgaceae bacterium
TATGGAGCTCGGCAGCAGGCGGCCGGATGCGCCTGCGCTGGCGCAGGCAACCGTTCGTGCCGCGGTTGCCAAGGCAGGTGAGCTTGCCGGGATTGCCCTTATCGCTGGCGGGAAATCCTTCGGCGGACGGATGACGTCGCAGGCCCAGGCCGAGGCTCCGCTGCCGGGCGTCAGAGGCCTGGTGTTCCTCGGGTTCCCGCTTCATCCGGCAGGAAAACCTTCCGAGCAGCGCGGCCAGCATCTCTTCAGCGTCGAGTTGCCGATGCTGTTTCTGCAAGGCTCACGCGATCAGCTGGCCGATCCCAGCCTGTTAAAGCCCTTGGTGAAGCGGCTCGGCCAAAGCGCGGTTCTGCAAGTATTTCCCGACGCCGATCATTCCTTTCACGTGCCGGCCCGCAGCGGTGGCAATGATGCGCAAGTCCGAGGCCAGATGGCGGACAGCATAGCGGCGTGGGCCGAGGATATCTGCCGGAGCTAAATTCCGAGCCGCGCCGGACCGCCCCCTCCATCATTGCCGTTCATGAGCGCGGGTTCCTGTTCACCGATGGCCTCGAGCACGGATTGGCGCCACTCGCGCTTGATCGGCAGGATCGGGGGAACGGGTGCCATGTCCGGCGCAGCGGTCGGGGAAGCAATAGCGTCCTTGCGGTCCGTCGCGGAGCCTTTCTTCATGAACAAATTGTAGATCGTCCATTGGAACCGGCTGCGCTTGCCGAACAGCGGGAAGCGGCGGGCGATGGAGGACGGCGCATAGAATGTTTCATAGGCCGAGATGTGGCCGAGGCGCAGCGCTTCGCCGGTCATGCTCGCGGGGCGGTAGACGACGTTTGCCTGATCATATTTCTCCCAGTCGAAGGAAACGATGCGGTCGGCCTTCTTCATCTCATACCAGGTGAGCGTGCCGGGGTAAGGCGTCAGCACCGAATAGGCGCAGGCATCGTAGTCGGCGTCGATGTTGAACTTCGCCGTTTCCTTAAAGACGTTTTCGTCGTCGGTGTCGAAGCCGAACATGAAAAGGCCGAAAACCATGATGCCGTAGGAATGTACTTTCTCGACGAGCGCGGCGAACTGGTCGGGCCGATTGACGTGCTTATGGACGCTCTTCAGCGTGTTGCGTGAAATCGATTCGAATCCGATCGAGAGCATCGTGCAGCCGCTTTTCGCGGCGAGCTCCAGCATGCGGTCGTCCTGGGCGAGCTTCGAGGTTACTCCCGCCTGCCACTGGACGCCGCGGCCGATCAGGGCCCGCATGACTTCCTTCGGGCGTTCGGGCGTGCCGAAGAAGTCGGCGTCATTGATCGAGATCATGCGCGACCCGCAGGTCTCCACTTCGCGTATCACTTCGTCCACCGGCCGGTAACGGAACTTGAGGCCGTTCATCAGCGGCTCGGCGCAGAAAGTGCAGCCCTGATGACACCCGCGCGAGGTCTGCACGAAGGTGGTGTTGACGTAGCGGTTCTTCTTGAGGAGATCGTAGCGCGGCATGTTAAGGCCGGCCATCGGATGGAGCTGCTCGGCGCGATAGGTGCCGTGGAGCCGCCCGTCCTCGAGATCGGCGAGAAGCTTCTGGATCACGAGTTCGGCCTCACCGATGACGACGGCATCGCAGTGCTGCAGCGCTTCTTTCGGCATGAAGCTTGGATGCACGCCGCCCATGACGACAGGAACCCCTCGCGCGCGGAAGCGATCGGCGATCTCGTAGCCGCGGTTCACATAGGCCGTCATGGCGGAAATGCCGACGAGGTCGCAAGAGAAATCGAAATCGATCTCCTCGATGTTCTCATCGGTCAGCCGCACCTCGTAGCGGTCGCGCGGAATGGCCGCGGCGACGGCGAGAAGACCGGCGAGGGGTGAATAAAGCGCCCGATTCATGTAGAGCGGGCGCGTGGTGAGACTATCGGTTTTCGGATTGATAAGATGGATTAGGCGCGGGTGCATCATACAGCTCCCATCAAGGTGAGCGGTTACCCCGTGCCCGGCAGCATGGAAGCACAAGTCAGGAGGACGCTCAAGTGGCGGCGCGGCGATTCGCGCCTATAGCATGGCTTCCGCCTCGATTTCGACTCCATACCCGCCGATGAGATTGGATACTTCGATCAGCGTGTTGGCCGGCCGCGCATGGCCGAGATACCGGCCGTGGACGCGCGCCACGGCTTCCCAGTCGCGATGATCGCGCAAATATATGCGCGTCCTGACGACGTCCTCCAGCTTTCCGCCGAGGGCTTCGATGCTGGCCTGGATCTTGTCCAAAATATACACCGCCTGGGCTCCGGCATCCTCCGGAGCGATCATCTCGCCGGACCCGTGCGTCGCAGTTGTTCCGCTGACGAGAATCCTGTCACCGACGCGCATGGCCCAGATACCGGCCGTGCACGCGCGCCACGGCTTCCCAGTCGCCATGGTTGCGCAAATATATGCGCGTCCTGACGACGTCCTCCAGCCTTCCGCCGAGGGCTTCGATGCTGGCCTGGATCTTGTCCAAAATGTACACCGCCTGGGCGCCGGCATCGTCAGGGGCGATCATCTCGCCCGACCCGTGCGTCGCAGTTGTTCCGCTGACGAGAATCCTGTCGCCGACGCGCATGGCGCGGCTGTAGCCTGCCAACGGCTCCCACATGCTGCCGCTGTCGAGGCGCAGGCGCCCGGGGCGCTCACCTGCGGGCTCAGCGCTAAAGACCTGCGGAGCCTGCGAAATGTGATGACTCAAGTCACCCGTCGCGGTCAGATAGGGCGGACGGCGGTATTCATCACCGCAGTCGCCCGGCAAAGGCTTGGCGAGGGCGAGGGCGGCAGCGAGGAGATCATGGTCCTTGCGATCAAGTTCGAAGCCGAACAATTTCGAATGCTCGCTGCGGTGTTGAGCCTGTCCCAAGTGC
>DATFOT010000518.1:0-3722 GCA_035265265.1 Aestuariivirgaceae bacterium
TTTCAAGGACTCGCGCAAAAAGGAATATCTGAATGGCGAGGGCGCGGACAAGCCGCTCAAGAGCCCGGTCGCGCCTGCCACACTGCAAAAGGCACGCAGCTACCGCAAGCGGCGCCTGGTCGAGCAGCTGCACAAACACGACTGCGGCGCGATCCTTTTGTATGATCCCTGCAACATCCGCCACGCACTCGATGTATCGAACATGCAGGTCTGGATGCTGCACAACCCATCTCATTACGCACTGATCTGCGCCGACGGCCATGCAGTGGATTTCGAATACAAAGGTGCGGAACATGTTGCCAAAGGCCTCGAGACGATCAATGAAGTGCGGCCGGCGATCGCCTGGTTTTATTTCGCGGCAGGCGACAGAATGGAAGAGCGGCTGAAGCCATGGTCGCGGGAAATCGCCGACATAATCGAGGCCCATGGCGGCGGGTCGAAGCGCCTTGCCGTCGACAAATGCGAGACGCCGGGCACCGATGCGCTGCGCGGGCTTGGCCTTACCATTGTCGAGGGCCAGGAACTCACCGAACATGCGCGATCAATCAAATCGCCGGAAGAAATTGAGTTGATGCGCTGGACGGTCAGGGTCTGCGAGGCCGGGATGGCGCGCATGTATGAGCAGTCTCTCCCTGGGAAAACCGAACAGGAGATCTGGGCGGAGCTTCATTACGAGAACATCCGTTCGGGCGGGGAATGGCTGGAGACGCGGCTACTCGCGATCGGTGAACGGACCAATCCGTGGTTCCAGGAATGCTCCGATCACGTCGGCAAGGCCGGCGATATGCTGTCGTTCGACACCGACATGATCGGTCCTTATGGCTATTGCGCCGACCTGTCACGGTCATGGACGATCGGCCATGCAAAAATGAGCAACAAGCAACATGAGCTCTATTCGGCAGCACTCGAACAGATCAATCACAATCTGGCGGTGCTGAAGCCTGGAATGAGTTTCCGCGAGTTCAACGAAAAATCCTGGCGCATCCCCGAAAGGTATCTGTCGCGGCGCTACAGCGTTGCCCTGCATGGGGTGGGGATGGCGGATGAATACCCGGCTTGCGCCCTGCACCCGGATTTCGACCGCAATTACAGCGGCACGCTTGAAGAAAACATGACGGTGTGCGTCGAGAGCCTGATCGGAGAGGAAGGCGGCAAGGAGTGCATCAAGCTGGAGACCCAGGTAGTCATCACAGGCAAGGGAGCGACACGGCTCGACAGCTTTCCCTGGGAAATATCCTGAGCCGAGCCGACTCGCCGCTTGCATTGACCAACCGATCAAGAGAACGTTGCATTATCGCAACAAAGGCGTGATGGGGATGGCGGCAGCGGCAGACGCATATGTTTATAAGGAAGCGCTGATCGTCCTGGGCACAGCAGGTGTCGTCATACCTCTGTTCACGCGGTTGCGGATCAACCCGATCATTGGGTTCCTGCTGGTCGGCGCCTTCATCGGCCCCAATCTCCTGGGTGAACTGGCGAAACAGCATCAATGGCTGTCGATCCTGATCATCGGCCAAGGCGAGGACATCGCGCAGCTTGCCGAGCTTGGCGTCGTATTCCTTTTGTTCATCGTGGGCTTGGAGCTGTCATTCGAGCGTGTGCTGGCGCTCCGGCGGCTGGTCCTGGGGTTCGGCTCGTTGCAGGTCTTGGCGTCTGCGGCGATTATCGCCGCTGTTCTGGCGCTGATCGGAGCACCGAGGAACGAGGCCATCATCGTCGGGCTTGCCCTATCGCTCTCGTCGACAGCAATCGTCATCCAGCTGCTATCGGCTGAAAAACGTCTGGGAACCCAGTCCGGGCGCATCAGCTTTGCCGTTCTGCTGCTCCAGGACCTCGCCGTCGTCCCAATCCTGCTGCTGATCCCGACCCTGGGTGCTTCCGAAGGCGGGCACATCGCCAGCGGAGTTGCTGCGGCGCTGCTGCAGGCTGGAATTACCATTCTGCTGATCGTGATCATCGGCAGGCTGGCGCTGCGGCCGCTCTTGCGTCTCGTTGCCTCGACGCGGAGCCCCGACCTATTCATGGCTGCTACCCTGCTCATCGTCGTCGGGGCCGCCTTGATCTCCAGCTTCGGTGGATTGTCGATGGCGCTTGGCGCCTTCATTGCCGGGCTGCTGCTCGCCGAAACCGAATACCGGCGCGAGATCGAGGCGACAATCGAACCTTTCAAGGGCCTGCTGCTCGGCACGTACTTCCTACTCGTGGGGATGGGAATGAACCTGAAGCTGCTGGTCAGCCATCCGCTGTTAATCGGCGGGTTTGCTCTGGCGCTCATCGCCGTCAAGTCGGGGATCGTCATCGGCGCGGGACGGTTCTTCCGCCTGCCGCCGGCGCCATTGGTGCGAAGCGGACTTCTGCTGGGGCCGGGTGGGGAGTTTGCTTTCGTGATCATGGCGGCCGGCCTTGCCGCAGGCGCCGTCTCAATATCGACCAGCCAGATCGTCACCCTGATCGTTTCAGTCACAATGCTGCTTATCCCAGTTCTATCAATGGCAGGCACATGGCTTACATCGAAGTTCACGGTGCGCGCCAGCTTGCCGGCCGAGGCGCTCGGCGAACCTTCACCCGATCAAGACGTCAAGGTCATCGTCGTCGGGTTTGGGCGCGTGGGCACGCTCGTCGGCTCCATGCTGGAGGAACATGGGATCTCTTATATCGGCATCGAAATGGATCCGGAGGTGTTGGTGAAAGCCAGGCGAGCGGGACGGCCGCTGTACTATGGCGATGCGACCCGCCCCGAACTGCTACGGCGATTCGGCATCGATAAGGTGTCGACGCTTGTGGCAACCATGGATTCGCCTTCGAAGGTCGATCAGGTGGTCCGAGCAGCCCGCGCGCTGCGGTCCGATTTGAAAATCATCGCCAGGGCCCGAGATGAAGATCATGCGATGGATCTTTATCAGGCGGGCGTAACGGAAGCGGTGCCGGAGACGACCGAGGCCAGCCTGCAGCTCGGAGAATCGGTGCTTATCGAGGCAGGCATACCGATGGGACTGGCAATCGCGGCGATTCACGAGCGCCGCGATGCACTGCGCCGGCTGCTCGGAAGACCCGACCGGCGCCGGGAGCTGGGAAAGGCCCGCGCGCGGCTGAAACGGCTAAAGGAGAAAGCGAACCGCTAAGCCAAGGACCGAATAGGCTCGACCAGCCGAGCTGGTTCGGCAGTGTTTCTCGTCCAGACCCAAAGGCATAGCAGAGGCGCACTCGCTGTCGCCGTAGCGTGAACCACGAAGGGCTTGTGCCAGCGGGTGAAACCGGCCTCCACCTGCTCCCATCCGCCGGCGCCGCGTTTCCAATTGGAAGGACCGGTCAGCATCCAATAAAGCTCGGGCGCTGCATGATAGTGTTCGCGGTAAAGCTGCCCCGGCGCCAGCAGCAGAAGCCCAAGGAGAAAATCATCGCCCGGGAAGAAGCCCGTAGGACCGATGATCTCGGCATAGGCATAGCCATCCATGTAGCCCCGCGCACCCATGGCTTCATCGGAGTAATTCGGATTCTGCTTCCAGTGAAGATCGTCCTCGACGGCGGCGATCGCTGCGGCGACGTCGCTCGCTACCGGAAGTGCCGCACCTACGGCGTCGGGAAGCATCGAACAAACGGGCAATGCCTTCGGACGAGGCGGCCGAAACGCTGATGCCTCAAGATTTTGTTCGGCAAGCCTCTCCAGCACGTCGGCGATTTCGGGCGTTTGCAATCGGCGGTTAATGAGACCGCGGGTGACA
>DATFOT010000519.1:0-6090 GCA_035265265.1 Aestuariivirgaceae bacterium
GCACTTGGCAGCCCGACGGCGACCCTCACAAGGCGCTGGCGAAGGGCAAGCTCGATTTCGCCCTGACCGGCAATCGTCTCCGGGGACATTGGCATCTAGTGCGGATGCGCCGCCGCCCGTCCGACTCCAAGGACCAGTGGCTGCTCATCAAAAGCGCCGATGAATCCGCCAGGAAGCCCGGCTCCGCCGAAATCGTCGAGGAGGAAATGACATCGGTCTTGAGCGGCCGCACCAATGCCGATCTAGCCGCGAGCGGCGACATGCGCGCCGATCATGCCGCCCGCCAGAAAAAGCGCACCCCATCGAAAGCTCCGAACCTGGCAATCGCCAAGCTGCTGGGCGCGCGCAAGGCCATCCTGCCGGTTTTCGTCAAGCCCAGCCTCGCGCTGCTGAAGGAGCGCCCGCCCAGTGGGAAGTACTGGAGTCACGAGATAAAGCTCGATGGTTACCGCATGCAGGCCCGCATCGATGGCAGGCGCGTGCAGCTGCTCACGCGTCACGGCCTCGACTGGACGGGCCGCTTTCCGACGCTTGCCCGGGAATTTGCGCTGCTGCCCGTCGGCTCCGCCCTCATCGACGGTGAAGCCATCGTGCAGGATGAACGTGGCCTTGCAAGCTTCAGTGCGCTGCAATCGGATTTGAAATCCGGCAGGCGCGACCGGATGGCGTTCTTCGCATTCGATATCCTCTATTGTGAGGGCCGCGATCTCACAGCTGTTCGCCTCGACCGGCGTCGCGAGGTGCTGCACGAAATCATCCAGGCGCTGCCGGAATCGTCCATCGTGAAGTTCAGCGATCACGTCGCGGGTGATGGCGGCAAAGTGCTCACTCATGCCTGCCGGCTCGGACTCGAGGGCATTGTCTCCAAGCGCATCGATCTGCCCTATGTGTCGGGCCGCGGCGAACACTGGATCAAGACCAAATGTGTGCTGGGCCAGGAGTTCGTGGTCATCGGTTATGTTCCATCGACTGCTCTTCCAGGCGCTGTGGGTTCGCTCGTCCTCGGTTATTACGACAAGGGCAGCCTCGTGCACGCCGGGCGCGCCGGCACCGGATTTTCTCTCGATCAGGCCAAGGCTCTTCGCCGGCAGCTTGACCAACTGGGCCGCGCCAACCCCGAGTTTCAGCAGAAGCTGCCGCGCGCGATGACTAAGGATGTCCGCTGGATCGACCCGCGCCTCGTTGCAGAGATCGAATACCGCGGCTGGACGAGCGACAAATTGCTGCGCCAGGCATCGTTCAAGGGATTGCGCGAGGATAGGAATCCGGCCGAGGTCGTCCTTGAAGAGCAGCCGCCAAAGCCCCAGCGGCGGCAGGCGGTCAGGGAGTCGCGCCTTACCCATCCTGAACGCATATTGTGGGAAAGCGCCGGCATCACCAAACAGGCCCTCGCCGATTTCTACCTCGCTATTGACCGCTGGATTCTTCCTCACATTTCCCATCGGGTGCTGAGTCTCGTGCGCTGCCCGTCGGGAGCCGAGGCCGATTGCTTCTACGCCAAACATGCCTGGGCCGGTCTCAGTGGCGATCTCCGGCGCATCGATGTCGGCGAAGAGGCGCCGATGCTTGCCATCGAAGCCACCGACGGCCTGATCGCCCTCGTCCAGGCCGCCGTGTTGGAAATCCATCCCTGGGGATCCTCGACCGGCGATCTGGAACATCCAGACCGGATTATATTCGATCTCGATCCGGGCGAGGGCGTTGAATGGGCGAGCGTGATCGCCGCTGCCCAGGAAGTGCGCGACCGCCTGCGCCGCCATCGCCTCAAGAGCTTCGTCAAAACCACGGGCGGAAAGGGACTTCATGTGATGGCGCCCATTCGGCCCAGTGCTTCATGGGATGACGTTAAGGACTTCACGCGAAAGATTGCGGAGAGCATGGCGGCGGATAACCGCAGTCTCTATGTCGCCAAAATGACCAAGAGCCTTCGCAAGGGCAGAATTTTTGTTGACTATTTCCGCAACGCGCGGGGCGCCACCGCCGTGGCACCCTATTCGACTCGCGCGAGACCGGGAGCGCCGGTGTCAGCGCCCTTGTTGTGGGAAGAGCTTTCGAATGAGATCCGCTCCGACCATTTCACCCTGACCAACCTGCAGCACCGTCTCGATCACCTGCCGGAAGATCCGTGGCGGGGTTTTTTTTCTCTGCGGCAAGCTCTGCCTTCGGGCTGACGCAACGGCCGGTTTTTTCCATCCTTTATCGGAAGATTCATTCCGCTGCACGATTATTTCCGCCTGGAGCCCGTGCCGGATTGAATATTCGGCGACGTAAACGGCCTCCTTCACGGCATCCTCGCGACTCGCGAACGGGCCGTAATATTGGCCGTGTCTCTCGATCATCCATTCTCCGTCTCGGAGCGAGACGTAATAAGCCACGCGCATCACGGAACCTGCCTCAGCCTCATGCGTCATACGAGTGCCAACAGCCCTTAATTGGTTTTGTTCCTGATTTTTCGAACCAAAGCCGCCGCAGTTTTTCCCGGAACAATCTTCCGGAATCGGAGTTTGCCTAGCAGTCGAGCCAGGCTGCAACCCCGCCCATGAGAGGAAGTGATCAGTATGCGCAGACTGAACGGTGGAAGAGTGGATGATGCGAGCTTACGTCAGGAATCTCTTGACAAGCCGGTGACGCTCGTTTGCCTCTCTCATCTTCGCTGGAACTTCGTCTGGCAGCGCCCGCAGCATCTCTTGTCTCGCGCAGCCGCCGACTACGATACCTTTTTCATCGAAGAGCCCATCTTCGAATCCGGCGCGAAGCCGGAAATGCGATGGCGGCGCGAAACATCCGGCGTCAATGTGGGCACTCCGGTTCTGCCGGAAGGCTGCACGCCGTCCTCAACCACGGTTCTTCAGCGCCGGCTGTTCGACGAATTTCTGCGCAGGCGGCCTAGAGGAAAAATCGCGCTGTGGTACTACACGCCCATGGCTTTGCCGTTCAGCATGCATGTGCGACCTGACGTCTGCATCTACGACAATATGGATGAGCTCTCCGCCTTTCGCGGCGCCTCGCCGCGTCTGATCGAGCTGGAGCGCCGGCTATTTCAGCGCGCCGATGTGGTCTTCACAGGCGGCCAGAGCTTGTTCGAAGCAAAACGCGACCGCCACCGCAACATCCACGCATTCCCGAGCAGCATCGATACCACCCATTTTCGCGCCGCGCGGCTGAAGCGTCCCGATCCAGACGATCAGTCGTCGATCGCAAGGCCGCGGGTTGGATTTTTTGGCGTCATCGATGAGCGTCTCGACACCGGCCTCTTGGCGCGCGCCGCCGAGATGAAGCCGGAATGGCAGTTCATCGTGATCGGGCCGGTTGTGAAGATCGACCCGGCAACGCTGCCGCACCGCCCCAATATCCATTGGCTCGGCGGCAAGTCCTATGACCAACTTCCCGCATATCTGGCTGGCTGGAATCTCGGCATCATGCCTTTCGCTCTGAACGAATCGACGCGTTTCATAAGCCCGACCAAAACGCCGGAGTTCTTGGCCGCCGGGCTGCCTGTCGTCTCGACCGCGATCACCGACGTGGTTCGGCCCTATGGCGAAATGGGACTTGTTGAAATTGCCTCCACGCCGGAAGACCTTGTCGGCAAAGCCGAAACGCTGCTGACCCGTCCGCGCGAAGCCTGGCTTCGCAGTGTCGACACCCATCTGGCGAAAACTTCCTGGGATTTGACCTGGTCGGCGATGAAAGCCGAGATCGAGCGCGCCCTTGCGCCAGCAGCCTCGCGCGTGCTGTCGATCGAGCATGCACGCGGGGAAGCCCATGTTTGATTGGCTGGTCGTAGGTGCCGGCTTTGCCGGCAGTGTCATTGCCCACCAATTGGCAACTCAGCGCGACGAATCCGTGCTCGTCATCGATCGCCGCCCGCACATCGGCGGCAATGCATATGATCGCTACGACCGCGCCGGAGTTCTGATACACCAATATGGGCCGCACATCTTCCATACGAATTCGCAGGCTATTTTCGACTTTCTCTCGCAATTCACCGATTGGCGGCCCTATGAGCATCGGGTGCTGGCCCATGTTGATAATCAGCTGCTGCCCATTCCCATCAATCTCGACACGGTGAACCGCCTCTACGGGCTCAATCTCAACTCCGAGGAGCTTGAGCGCTGGTTCGCCGAGCAGGCCGAGCCGGTGGACGAGATCAAAACCTCCGAGGATGTGGTGGTGAGCAAGGTCGGCCGCGATCTCTTCCAGAAATTCTTCGAGGGCTACACCAAGAAACAGTGGGGCGTCTATCCGCGCGAGCTCGACAAATCCGTCACCTCCCGCGTGCCAACTCGGACCAACCGCGACGACCGCTATTTTGGCGATGAATTCCAGTTCATGCCCGCCGAGGGCTACACCCGCATGTTCGAACGGATGCTCGATCATCCCAATATCAAGATCATGCTTCAGGCGGATTATGCCGAGATCAAGACGCAGGTTCCGCATCGCCGCACGATTTTTACCGGCCCGATCGACGAGTATTTCGGCTTTCGCCTCGGCAAGTTGCCTTACCGCTCATTGAAGTTCCGGCACGTGACGCTAGACAAGGAGTGGCACCAGCCGGTAGCGGTTGTGAACTATCCGCAGACAGAGAAATTTACCCGTGTCACCGAATACAAGCATCTCACCGGCCAGGTTCACCCGCAAACCAGCATCACCTACGAATTCTCGAGTGAGACCGGCGACCCTTATTACCCAGTGCCGCGCCCAGAAAATCAGGAGCTCTACAAGAGGTACGAGGCATTGGCGCTCGCCGCGCGCGATGTCTGGTTTGTCGGCCGGCTGGCAACCTACCGCTATTACAACATGGATCAGGTCGTAGGGCAGGCATTGGCGACCTTCAGGCGCATCGATGCCGCTTTGCCGCGCGTCGCTTCGGCCGACAGCCGCATGACCGCTGTCGCGTCCTGACGGAGCGAACAGCCGCTCACGCGGCGCCAACCAGCAACGCGCCTTGCACGCCCGAGCTTTCGATCCCGAGCACCTGCGCCACCAGCAGGTCGAGCAGCGAGGCCGCTGCCGGATCCATTCCGGGAGCGTCGCGGAACAGCCGGAAGGTCGAAACCAGCACCCGGCCCTTGCCATAGGGTCGCTCGACCGACAACGCGACGGGCTTGTGAATCCATCCGACTACGAGTCCGGCGTTCACCCGGCTTTGAAAATCCATGAGATTGCAGCCGGTGATGACGAACTGCGGGATAACGCGCTCAAGGGTTTCATCGATGAGCGGACCGCCTGGAATTTCACGGAAGCGCCCGCTGCGTTTCAGCCATGCGAAGGAGGAAGCCCAGTCGCCGCGCCACAGAGTTCCGTCGCGGTCTCTCACCTTTACCGATTGCCAGTGCGGGAAAAAAGGGTTGAGCGAGTCCTCGGCTTCGGGGAGCAGCAGCAGGCGGCTCCCGTTGCGGACTGCCGAAGCCAGCGCACCGTCATAGCTGCGCGCGACGACGAGCGAAGCTCCCTCGGCCGATGCAGCGATTTGATATCCGAGTCCCCTCAGATATTCGCGGATGTCGGCTTCGGGCGACCACAATTGCCCAACGCCCAGCTCCGGCCTGATCCTTTCGCGATAAACCGCAACATCCAGGTGGTTATGGGCGATGATCGCGCCCTCGGAATTAATCAGCTCGAACATGATGCGGCGGATCTGCGACTTCTGTATGCGCGGCAGTTCGATGGAGATTTTTCCGATCTCCAGCACCGAGCTTGCATTTAAGACCGGAACCGCGGTCGATTGATCATTATCGAGGCCGATCTTGAGCTGGGCGTTCCTGATCTCTTTTCCGCCGTTTGCGATGGCGAGGACGATTGGCATTGTCTCACCGCCGCGATAGGAGAGGCGCTGCCAGCGCGGCACGATAACCACATCGGTGTTGATCGCCGCGAATTTGTGATGGAACACGCGCCGATTGCGGCGCATGTCGAGCAGGCCGTTCGACTCCCAATGCGTATCGGTGAAGGCAGTGATGACATAGCCCCCCAGTGCGGGCTCGCGCCGCATCGTCTCGATCTCGTATTTCAACGCGCGATACTGCTGCCACTGCGCAGCTTCCACGAAGCCGCGCAAATCGCCGAACACCCGGTCGAGGCTCCAGTCGG
>DATFOT010000520.1:0-2645 GCA_035265265.1 Aestuariivirgaceae bacterium
CCGGTATTCGGCGAGCCACTGCGCGGGTGGAAAGAATTTTGTTCCGTTCGACTTCACGGTGGCCCCCGTTCAGCGTTGCTCTGCCGTTTCGACCGGGTGCGTGGCGCTGCAGCGCAGCAGCACGAGCAGCAGCGCGGCCACAGGCACGAGAAGGGTCAGCGCCGGCATTCGCTCCGTGAGGAAGGCGCCCGCGGCCGCACCCGTGCCGAATGCAGCGCAAACTCCCATGAAGATGCTGGATTTTCTCAACAGCCCGATCTGCCGATCCCCCGCAATCAGGGCGAATGCCCCCTCGATCGCCTGGCGGAAGTTACCAGTGATCATCACCGAGCTGTAGGTCGCCCCCTCCACCTTGGTGAAGATTGAGGTCTGCATGGCAGCAACCATGGAAATGCCAAGCGTCCCGGCAACCTGTGGCACGCGGTTATGCAAAATGCCGACGAGGATCAACATCCCGATTTCGATGAGGAGACTGATCTGACCAGTCCTGCTGCCGGCCACCCGGCGCAGCCATGCGGCAATCACCACGCCGACGAAGAAGGCGAACAGCGGCGGCGCAAAATGAAAAGCCTGCTGCCATCGCCCGGCCGTGGCATTCACCCACAGGAACACTATGTTAGCCGTCTGAGCGTTCGCCAGGATGCCGTGCGTGATCCAGGTGTAAGTGTCGATATAACCTCCGGCGAATGCCAGCAGCAGCGCGACAAGCAAGGTCTCCTCTCGGCGCACCACGAAACTCAGTGGAGCTGCAGCACTGAGCATATGATGCCTGCGTAAGCTGCGACCCTCGGGGTTTTGAGATACGCGCTCGTCAGCGTGGCTTGGCTTGAAATCATCGCGATTCCCCTACTCGGTATAATCAAGATCGGGAGCCACCTAACGGCTGGCAGTCTTGATTTGGATCAATGGATTCGAATGGAAGCGATCCGACCCTGTCCGTGGCTGGAGGATCCACCCATGGACACGATCAGATCGGTCGCTTCGACGGCACCCGAAATTTTCCTGCTGCTCGCAATCGCGCTGGGCACATTTCTTGGACGGCTCAAAATCGCGGGATTTTCGATCGGCGCGACGGCCTGTACGCTGGTGGTGGCCGTCATACTTGGACAATTCGGGACCTTCGTGATCCCTCCCTTGTTCAAAGCGATCTTCTTCAGCCTGTTCGTCTTCACGATCGGCTATAAGTCGGGGCCTGAATTCTTTGCATCGCTGAGCCTCCGGACGCTGTCGCAGGTCGTCCTCGCCATGGTCGTGGCCTTCACCGGCCTTGGCATCGTTCTCGCCTTTGCCTTTGCCTTTCATCTGGATTCGGGCACGGCCGCCGGGCTTGCGGCCGGTGCACTCACGCAGTCGTCCGTGATAGGAACAGCGTCCGGGGCGCTGGCGCAGCTCAGTCTGTCCGACGATGTCATGCGCCAGCAGCAGGCGAATATCGCGGCGGGTTATGCCGTGACCTACATTCTTGGCTACATCCTCACCCTTTTGTTTGTGCCCTTTGTGGCGCCCTGGCTGATGGGGATCGATCTCAAGAAGGAAGCCGCCATGCTGGAAGCCGAGCTTTCCGGCGGTAAGCCGCCCAAGTCCGGAAACCTCGGTTATCAAAAATTCAAGGCGCGGGCCTACCGCGTCGCTGAAGCTGCCGGACAAACAGTCGGGGCGGTCGAGGATCGCGTTGGTCATCGTGTGGTGGTCGAGCGAATTGTCCGAACTGGCGGTGACGTCGAACCTGAACGGAAGACCGTTCTCGAAGCGGGTGATGAAATTGTCCTCGCCGGACCGTCGGCGGCCCTCGTCCGGGCCGGAGCCTCGATCGGCCCCGAGATCGAAGGCGCCGAAGTGCTGCGCGAAGTCATGGGCGATGCGCTTGGGGTCCTCGTCAACAATCAGGCCCTGCATGGCCGAACCTTGCGCGAAATAGTCGACACTGTCGGCGAGGCCGCACGCGGCGTATTCTTGCGGGAATTGACCCGCATGGGACAGGAGGTTCCGGTCACGCCGGAAACCAGGATCTATATGGGCGACGTGATGACACTGGTGGGCGCTACCCACGACGTCGAACGGGCTGCGGCGAAAGTCGGCCAGGTGATGCGCTATGGCGACAAGACCGACATTGCCTTCCTCGCCGCAGGAATTGCGGTCGGGCTGCTGGCGGGGTTGTTCAGTGTAAAATTTGGATCGGTCGCTGTGACACTGGGCGGCGCCGGCGGCGCTCTGCTCGCGGGGTTGGTATGCGGCTGGCTGCGGGCGCGCCGCCCCACCGTCGGAAGCTTCCCCCCGGCCGCGCAACAAACGTTGAGCGACATCGGGCTTGGCGGATTCATTGCGGCCATCGGGCTTGCCAACGGGCCCGCGGCGCTTGCGGCCATTCAGGCGCACGGCCTGCTGCTTCTCGGCATGGGCGTGGTCGTCACGCTGGTGCCGCTGACTATCGCTACCCTCGTGGCGTATCGCATCCTCCACATGAACCCCATCATCATCTGTGGTGCCCTCGCCGGCGCGATGACGGTGGATGCGGCGATCACCGGAGCCTGCGAACGGGCGGATAGTCAGACGCCTGTGCTCGGCGTGGCCGTACCCTATGCGGTCGGCAACGTGCTTCTGACCATCCTCGGCCCCGTGATCGTGGCAGTCACCTATACCGGATG